>DASVSK010000001.1:0-1526 GCA_036388135.1 Pyrinomonadaceae bacterium
AGGGCGAGCGGGTGATGACCATCGGCTCGCCGCTCAACCAGCGCAAGATCATGACGACCGGCATCGCCTCGAAGGTCGAGCCGCACGCCATCATCTCGGACGTCAACATCAACCACGGCAACTCGGGCGGCCCGCTCTTCAACTCCGTCGGCGAGGTCGTCGGCATCACCACCTTCGGCGATTTCACGAAACAGGGCGGCCCCGGCGTCTCCGGCATCGTCCGCATCGAGGAGACGGCGCCGGTGGTGGAGCTGGCCGTCGGCAAGATGGCGCAGGCGGAGAAGCCCGAGGCGCGGCTCCTGCCCGTGGACCCGACCGACAAGTACCCGCTCGACGCCATCAGGGACGTGGTCGAGGCGAAGAAGTTCGACTACGACCCTTACAAATTCAACGAGGCGAACTTCGAGGTCACCATCATCACGCCGCTCATGCGCTACCGCATGGTGACCGAGGCCGAGCGCGAGGCGGCGAAGACCAAGAACAAGCGGAACAACTCGAAGGACGCCGTGCAGGGGACGTTCTCGACGACCGAGCAGTTCAGGAACTGGGCCGAGTACGTCGGCGAGTACAAGCCGGTGCTGCTCATCCAAGCGCAGCCCGTCCTCGGCGAGAGCTTCTGGGGGGCGGTCGGCCGCGGCGTGGCCGCCAACTACGGCATCCACAGCCGGGCCAATCTCCGCTTCAAGACCGACTTCTACAAGATGAAGCTCTTCTGCGGCGAGCGTGAGGTCGAGCCCATCCACCCGGCGAAGATATTCTTCCTGACGAGCGAGAGCAACTACTTCGTCAAGTCGAAGGACGCGACCTACGCCGGCTTCTACTCCTACCCTGCCGACGCCGTCACGGAAGCTTGCGGCACGGTGCGCCTCGAGCTCTACTCGGAGAAGCACCCCGACAAGGCGGAGACGAAGACGCTCGGCAAGAAGACCGTGGCCAAGATCGTCTCCGACTTCGAGCCCTATTTCAAGACCAGGCAGTAGAGACGGAAAGGAACCCTCGCAGTGAAAAATAGAGCCCTCATCGCGGCGCTCGTGGCGGCCGTCCTCGCGGCGGCCTTCCCGGCCGCCGCGCAGCAGCGCCGCCGCCCCGTCACCCCTGCGCGCCCCGCTCAGGTCAAGGAAGAGGCGGTCCCCGCCGCAGAGGCCCCGGCCGTCGCGCCGGCGAAGCGGGCGGTGACGGTCACGCTCAAGGACGGCACTACCGTGGCGGGCGACTACGCGGGCGCCGACCTGAGCGCCGTTTTCGTCACGGTCGCCGGCAACCGCCTGATCCTCAAGCTCGACGACGTATCGGCCGTCTACTTCGGCGCGCCGCCGGCCGCCGCCGCCCCAGCCGCCGCGGCAGCGCAGCCACAGCCGTCCACTATTCTTTCGATCGAGGCGGGCATCATCTACAAGATGGGCGGGAACCAGCCCGTCGCCCGCACCGAGTTCATGCTGCTCGACCAGAGCCTCGAGACTGTGCTCCGAGAGGGCGGCGTCTCCGAGGGGCGGACGGGCGTGCTCTCGACCTACGCCTTCGCCGTG
>DASVSK010000002.1:0-7206 GCA_036388135.1 Pyrinomonadaceae bacterium
TTCAGCTTCGACGTCTCGGTGTGGGAGTTCTTCTGGCCTTTGATAACGGGCGCGAGGCTGGTGGTCGCGCCGCCGGGGCTACACCGCGACCCGGCGGGGCTCTCGCGGCTGGTGGTCTCCGAGCGGGTGACGACGCTGCACTTCGTCCCGTCGATGCTCGCGGCCTTCCTCGAAGACTCAGCCTCGGCCGGGTGCGCGGCTACGTTACGCAGGGTCATCTGTAGCGGCGAGGCGCTGGGTTGGCCGCTACGCGAGCGGTTCTTCGAGCGGCTGGGGGGCGTGGGGTTGCACAACCTGTACGGCCCGACGGAGGCGGCCGTCGACGTGACGGCGTGGCGGTGCGGGGAGGGGGACCCCGTAGGGGTGGTGCCCATCGGGAGGCCGGTGGCGAACACGCAGATTTATGTCTTAGACGTGGGGATGGGGGTGGTGCCGGTGGGCGTGACGGGCGAGCTTTATATCGGGGGTGTGCAGGTCGGGCGTGGGTACCTGGACCGCCCCGCTCTGACGGCGGAGAGGTTCGTGCCCGACCCGTTCTCGGGGGAGCCGGGCGCACGTCTCTACAAGACGGGTGACGTGGTGAGGAGGCTGGCGGGCGGGGAGGTGGAGTACCTCGGCAGAGCCGACCACCAGGTGAAGGTGCGGGGTCATCGCATCGAGCTGGGCGAGGTCGAGTCGGTCATCTGCCGGCACGAGCGCGTGAAGGAGGCGGCGGTCGCGTCGCGCGACGTGGGCGGGAGCAAGCAACTGGTGGCCTACTTCGTCGCGGAGCCGGGCGGCGGCGGCGCGAGCAACGGCGACGCCGCGAGCAATGGCAACGGCGCGGGCGTCGGCGAAACGGAGCTGCGGCGGTTCCTCTCGGAGCGTCTGCCGGAGTACATGGTGCCTTCGCTGTTCGTCCGCCTCGACGCGCTGCCTTTGACGCCGAACGGCAAGCTCGACCGCAAGGCGCTGCCGGAGCCGGGGGCGCGTTCGCGTGTCGAGAGTTTCGTCGCGCCGCGCAACGCCGCGGAGCTAAGGCTGGCGCGCGTGTGGGAGGAGGTCTTGGGACTGAGCCCCGTCGGCATCAAGGACAATTTCTTCCAGTCGGGAGGCCACTCACTTCTGGCCGTGCGGCTGGTCTCGCTGATCGAGAAGGAGTTCGGCCGCCTCCTCCCGCTCTCGACCCTCTACCAGGGCGCGACCGTCGAAGACATGGCCCTCCGCCTCGGCCGCGGGGCCGAGGCGGCGCACGGCTCTCTCGTCAAACTCCGCGAAGGCGGCGAGGGCGCGCCCTTCTTCTGCGTCCACCCGGCGGGCGGGAACGTCTTCGGCTACGTCGAGCTGGCGAACCGCCTCGGCGCGGGGCGTCCCTTCTACGGCCTACAGGCGCGCGGGCTCGACGGCGGCCCGCGCCACACGAGCGTCGAGGAGATGGCGGCGCATTACGTCGGCGAGGTGCGCGCCGTCCAGCCCGAGGGGCCGTACATGCTCGGCGGCTGGTCGCTCGGCGGCGTCGTGGCCTTCGAGATGGCGCGAAGGCTCGAGTCGCAGGGGCAGCGCGTGGCGCTGCTGGCGCTGCTCGACTCCTACGTGCCGCGGCCGTCGGCGGAGGACGAGGACGAGGCCGCGCGGCTGTTGAGTTTCGCGCGGCACACGGGACTCGACCCCGAGCACTTCGGCGTCTCGCGCGAGCAGGTCGCGCGGCTCGGGGGCGGCGAGCGCCTCGGCCACGTCCTCGAACTGGCGAAGGCCGCGGACCTCCTGCCGCCCGACATCGGGCTCGCCCACGTCTCGCGGCTCTGGGAGGTCTTCGAGGCCAACCTCGTCGCGGCGCGCGACTACAGGCCGGGCGCTTACGGCGGGCGGGTGACGGTCTTCAAGGCCGGCGACGGCGTGGGCGGCAGGGACGCGGCCGCCGAGTGGGGGCCGCTGGCGGCGGGCGGCGTGGAAGTTTTGAGTGTGCCCGGCGACCACTTCAGCTTCGTCCGCGAGCCGCACGTCGGCGCGCTGGCCGGGGCGCTGACGGCGTGCCTCGAACGGGCGGGGGAGGCGTAAAAAAATGAAGCTCCTACGATTCCTACTGCGGTACTCGCGCGAGATCAAATACTCGCGCACCGCCCTCGCCGTCACCGTCCTGACGGGCGTGGCCGGCGGCCTCGTCAACACGGCCCTGCTGGCGCTCATCAACTCGGCGCTCGGGAGCGAAGGGCCGCCGCCGCCGCGGCTCCTGGCGGGCTTCGCCGTGCTCTGCGTGGCGCTCCCCGTGATGCGCTTCGTCCCGGAGGTGCTCCTGCTCCGCCTGACGCAGGGCGCGATGTTCGACCTCCGCCTGCACCTCTGCCGGCGCATCCTGTCGGCCCCGCTGCGCCTGCTCGAAGAGCTGAAGCCGGCGCGCCTGCTGGCGACGATGACCGAGGACATCCCGACCGTGACGGGCGCGATCATCCTCCTGCCGCTGCTCTGCATGCACGGCGCGGTGCTCGTCAGTTGCCTCGTCTACCTCGGCTGGCTCTCGCCGCTCGTGCTCGCGTTCGTGCTCGGCTTCATGGCGGTCGGCGTCGTCAGCTACCAGCTCCCGACGATGCGCGCCATGCGCTACTTCAAGCGCGGGCGCGAGGAGTGGGACGAGCTCGTCAAGCACTTCCGCGCGATGACCGAGGGGACGAAGGAGCTGAAGCTGCACCGCGAGCGCCGGGAGGCTTTCATCACCGACGAGGTGCGCCCGACGGCCGACGCGCAGCGGCGCTTCCAGTTCACCGGCAACACCATCTACATCGCGACCCGGACGTGGGGGCAGGTGCTCTTCTTCATCCTCATCGGCCTGCTGCTGTTCGTGGTGCCGGGCTGGCGGCCGGTCGGGGCGACGACGCTGACCGGCTACGTCCTCATCCTCCTCTACATGATGACGCCGCTCGAAGTGATGCTGAACATGCTCCCCGCCTTCGGGCGCGCGAAGGTGGCGATGGAGAAGATCGAGGCGCTCGGCGTCTCGCTCGCGACGCGGGGCGAGGAGGCGGGCGCGGGGCACGCCCCGGCGCGCGACTGGCGGCGGATAGAACTGGCCGGCGTCACGCACACCTACTACCGCGAGAGCGAGAACAGCACCTTCACGCTGGGGCCGATTGATCTGAGCTTCCGGCCCGGCGAGCTGGTCTTCCTGGCGGGCGGCAACGGCAGCGGCAAGACGACGCTGGCGAAGCTGCTGACCGGCCTCTACACGCCCGAGGGCGGCGAGATTCGGCTCGACGGCCGCGCCGTCGACGAGGAGGGCATGGAGCGCTACCGCCAGCTCTTCTCCGTCGTCTTCTCGGACTTCTACCTCTTCGAGAAGCTGCTCGGCCTCGGCCACGACGAGCTGGACGAGCGCGCGGGCGGCTACCTTTCGCAGCTCCAGCTCACGCACAAGGTGCAGGTCAGCGGCGGCCGTCTCTCGACCACCGACCTCTCGCAGGGGCAGCGCAAGCGCCTCGCGCTCCTGACGGCCTACCTCGAAGACAGGCCCTTCTACATCTTCGACGAGTGGGCGGCCGACCAGGACCCGGCCTTCAAGAACATCTTCTACCTCTCGCTCCTGCCGGAGCTGAAGGCGCGCGGCAAGACGGCGCTCGTCATCACGCACGACGACCGCTACTACCACCTCGCCGACCGTCTCGTGAAACTGAACTACGGCGTCGTCGAGTCCGACGAGCGGCTCGACGGCGCGCGCGACGTGGCGGCGGCGACGGCGGAGGCGGAGATGTCCGCCGCCTGACGCCGCGGCTTCGGCGGGTGAACTTTCGGGGCGTAAAGAGATGTCATCGACCGCGACGGGGGCGACCATGACGAAGAAGACGACGCCGGGCGGCGCGCCCGCGGCCGGTCGCTGGCTCTTCCACCACCAGCCGAGGCCGTCGGCGCGCGTGCGACTCTTCTGCCTCCCGTACGCGGGCGGCGGGGCCTCCGTCTACCGCGGGTGGGGCGCGCGCCTGCCGCAGTCGATAGAGGTCTGCCCCGTCCAGCTTCCCGGCCGCGAGAACCGCCTCGGCGAGCAGCCCTTCACGCGGCTCCCGGCGCTGGTCGAGGCGCTCGCCGAGGCGCTCGGCCCGCTGCTGCTCGACAAGCCCTTCGGCCTCTTCGGCCACAGCATGGGGGCGCTCGTCGGGTTCGAGCTGGCGCGCCTGCTCGGCCGCGAGCGCGGGCTCGCGCCGGAGCACCTCTTCGTCGCGGCCCACCGCGCGCCGCAGCTCCCCCCGCTCGACGGGCCGAGCTACGACCTGCCAGAGGCCGAGCTGGTCGAGGAGCTGCGGCGGCTGGGCGGGACGCCGCGGCCCGTGCTTGAACACCCGGAGCTGATGTCGCTCGTGCTCCCGCTGCTGCGCGCCGACATGGCCGTCTGCCAGACCTACGAGTACGCGCCCGGCCCGACGCCCGCCTGCCCCTTCACCGCGCTCGGCGGCCTCAGCGACCCGGACGTGACGCGCGAGCGGCTCGAAGCCTGGCGGGCGCAGACCACCGGCCGCTTCAAGCTGCGGATGCTGCCGGGCGACCACTTCTTCCTGCACACGACGCAGACCGAAATCCTACGCGTCATCGCCGACGAGCTGCACTAACGGGCCGCGCCGGCGGGCCACACCGGCACGCCGCGGAAACTCCCGCGGCGGCCGCCCACACGCGGGTTAGCTTTACCGACGAGAGCCCATGTCAAGCAAGCCAGGCAAGTCAACCGAGAAGTCAACCGAGTCGGGCCGGCCCATCGCGCCGGGCGGGGCGCGCGAGTCGCGCGCGGCCGTCAACGGCGGGGCGCGCGAGTCAAGCGCGGCCGTCAACGGCGGGGCGCGCGCGCAGCGTCCGCCCGCCGACGTCTCCACGCTGACCGAGCTGCTCCGGCGGCGCGCGCTCGGCGCGGCCGCGCGGACGGGCTACACGTTCCTCGCCGACGGCGAGGAGGGGGAGACGAGCATGACCTACGGCGAGCTGGACGCGCGCGCACGCGCCGTCGCCGCGCTGCTCCAGGAGTCGAAGGCCGCGGGCGGCCGCGTGCTGCTGCTCTACCCCTCGGGTCTCGAATACGTCGCGGCCTTCTTCGGCTGCCTCTACGCGGGCGCGACGGCCGTGCCCGCCTACCCGCCGCGGCAGAACCGCCACCTGCCGCGCCTGCAGGCCATAGTCTCGGACGCGCGCGCCGGGTTCGCGCTGACGACCGGCGCGGTGCTCGCGCGCATGGGGCGGCTCTTCGAGCAGGCGCCGGAGTTGCGCCGCCTGCGCTGGCTGACGACGGACGCGCTCGACGCCTCGCGCGCCGACGACTGGCGCGAGCCCGCGACGGGCGGCGGAGACCTCGCCTTCCTCCAGTACACCTCCGGCTCGACCTCGACGGCCAGGGGCGTGATGGTCACGCACGACAACCTCCTGCGCAACGAGCGCATGATTCAACTAGCGTTCGGGCAGACCGCGGAGTCGGTCACGGTCGGCTGGCTTCCGCTCTACCACGACATGGGGCTCATCGGTAACGTGCTCCAGCCGCTCTACACCGGCACGCCCTGCGTCCTGATGTCGCCGACCTCCTTCCTGCAAAGCCCCGCGCGCTGGCTCCGCGCCGTCACGCGCTACCGCGCCACGACCAGCGGCGGGCCCAACTTCGCCTACGAGCTGTGCGCCGAGCGCGTCGGCGAAGAGGAGCGGCGGCTTCTGGACTTGAGCAGTTGGGAGGTGGCCTACAACGGCTCGGAGCCGGTGCGCGCCGACACGCTTGAGAAGTTCGCGCGCGCGTTCGAGCCGTGCGGCTTCCGCCGCGAAGCGTTCCTGCCCTGCTACGGCCTGGCCGAAGCCACGCTGCTCGTCAGCGGGAGGAGGAGGACGGCGGGGCCGCTCGTCAAGACCTTCGACGCCGACTCGCTCGAACGCCACCGCGCGACCGAGTCGGCGGACGCCGACGGCGGCGGCGAAGATGGCGTTGAAGGGCGGCGGCTGGTCGGCTGCGGCGAGGCCGCGCCGGGGCAGAACGTCCTCGTCGTGAACCCGGACACGCGCGAGGCTTGCGCGCCGGGTCGCGTCGGCGAGATTTGGGTCGCGGGCGCGAACGTCGCGCGCGGCTACTGGGGCCGCCCCGAAGAGTCGGAGGAGGTCTTCGGCGCGCGCCTCGCCGGCACGGGCGAAGGCCCGTTCCTGCGCACGGGCGACCTCGGCTTCCTGCGCGACGGCGAGCTGTTCGTCACGGGCCGGCTCAAAGACTTAATCATCATCCGCGGCCTCAACCACTACCCGCAGGACATCGAGCACACGGTCGGGCGCAGCCACACGGCGCTGCGCGCGGGCGCGTGCGCGGCCTTCTCGACGGAAGTCGGCGGCGAGGAGAGGCTCGTCGTCGTGCAGGAGTTCGGCCAGCGCCGACACCCCGACCCGGCCGCCGTCGTCGAGGCGATACGCGAGGCCGTCGCCGAAGAGCACGAGATACAGTTGCACGGCGTGGTGCTCGTCAGGCAGGGCGAGCTGCCGAAGACTTCGAGCGGCAAGATACGCCGGGGCGAAAGCCGCTCGCGCTACCTCTCGAACGGGTTCGACGCGCTGGCCGAGTGGCGCGCTTCCGCCGCGCCGTCCGCCCTGGAGCGCGCGGAGGAGCCCGCGCCGTCCGGGCCGGCCGGGCGCGACGCAGGGTCGGTCGCGCGCTGGCTGCGGGCAGAGTTGGCCGCGCGGCTCGGGGTCGACGCCTCGCAGATAGACGTCACGCACCCGGTCGCGCGCTACGGGCTCGACTCGCTCGCGGCCGTCGAGCTGGCGCACGCCCTCGAAACGCGGCTCGGCGCACGGCTGTCGCTCTCCGACTTCCTGAGCAGCCCCAGCATCGAGGAGCTGGCCGCGCAGGCCGCGGCCCCTCCTCCGCCGACGCCTGCGCCCGCGTCGGAGAGAGACATACGCGTCCAGACCGCCGAGGCGGGCACGGCCTACCCGCTCTCGCAGAACCAGCAGTCGATGTGGTTCATGCACCAGCTCGCGCCCGAGAGCGCCGCCTATCACATCGCGCGCGCCGTGCGCGTCAGGGGCGCGCTCGACGTCTGCGCGCTCGCCGCGGCGCTCGAAAAACTCACCGCGCGCCACGCGTCGCTCAGAACCACCTTCGACTCGCTGCGCGGCGCGCCCGTCCAGTGGGTTCACGACTCGGCCTCGCCGTCCTTCTTCGCCGAAGACGTTTCGGGCTGGGACGAGGCGCGCCTGTCCGCGCGTCTAAACGAAGAGGCGGCGCGCGGC
>DASVSK010000003.1:0-2260 GCA_036388135.1 Pyrinomonadaceae bacterium
GAAGGTGCTGGCGAGCGTCGGCCGCAGCTCCCAAGCGACGAGCGCGCCGGGCGCGTGCGTGAAGGGGACGCGCGCCGCGTCGAGCGCGCGGAAGAAGAGCAGGTCTTCGGCCGAGCGCAGGTCTTCGCGGAAGGGGCCGGCCGCGTCCCACGCCGCCCGGTGGAGCATCAGTGAGGCGGTCGAGCGCACGGGCACGCCGGGCGGCGGCACGTAGACGACGGCCGCCGCGCGCGTGAAGAAGCTGTGCGCCAGCGCCTCGTACTGCCCGAAGACGACGCGCGCGCCGGGCTCGCGCCTCGCGGCCTCGCAGAGCCTTTCCAGCCAGTCGCGTCGCGGCCGCGTCCCCGCGTCGATGCAGGCGACCCACTCGCGCGAGGCGCGCGCAATCGCCAGGTTGCGGTTGCGTCCGGGCAGGCCGCGCTCGGTCTCGACCAGCACGACGGGGACGGCCGAGCGCGCCGCGAACTCGCGCACAAGCTCGCGCGTGCGGTCGGAGGAGCCGCCGTCGGCGACGACTATCTCCGAGGGCGTGAGCGTCTGCCCGGCGAGCGCCTCCAGAAGCCGCACTATCGTCTGCCCCTCGTTGAGCGCGGGCAGGATGACGCTCACGCCCCCGGGCGGGGCGCACGGCCCCGCCCCGGCGGACTCCCCGGCGGATTCTGCGGCCCGGGTCTGGTTCTCGGGAGTCATCCTTCGCGCAGCGCGCGGCGGAAGTCGGCGGCGAAGAGGCGGAGCGTCTGCTCGACGTCGCGGCGCTCGCGCCCCGTGAGGCCGCGCGCCGCGCGCTGGAGCGTGAGCATCATGCAGCTCGCCGCGAGGAAGCTGACGCGGCGGCGGCGCGGCACCGCGCGGCGCAGGAAGAGCAGGTAGCCTTCGGCCTGCACGCGCATCTTTTCGAGCGAGTCCCAGCGCTTCACGGAGCTGGCCGCGCCGTGGTGCATCACGACCGCCCCGGGCTCGAAGACGAGCCGCCACCCGGCGCGCGTGATGCGCAGGCACCACTCGTTGTCCTCGCCGTACATGTGGAAGCGCTCGTCGAACCCGCCCACCTCGTCGACGACCTCGCGCCGGACGAGCATCGCCGCGCCGCTCAGCATCCCGACCGCGCGGCGGCGCGCGTAGTCGAAGTGCTCGGCCAAAAGCAGCTCGCCGCGCACGCGCCGCGGCAGGAGACGGTGCAGTCGAAAGCCCGTCAGCAGGGCCTCCCACGCCGCGGGCGAGTTGCGCCACACGCTCACCTGCACCGAGCCGTCCGCGTTCAAAAGCTTCGGCCCGGCCGCGCCGACCCTCTCGCCCGTGCGCACGGTTTGGATGAGGCGGTCGATGCTCCCCCCGGTCACCTCCGTGTCGGGGTTGAGCAGGAGGAGGAGCGGCGCGCGCGTCTGCGCGAAAGCCTGGTTGTTGGCGCGGCCGAAGCCGAGGTTGTCCGCGTTCTCGAAGACGCGCAGCCGCCCGCCGAGCGCGCCGGCGGCCGCGCCCGAGCGGAGGCGCGCGAGGCTGTCGTCGGACGAGGCGTTGTCGACGACGACGACTTCGTACGCCGCGGCGGGGGGCGCGGCCACGACGCTCTCGACCGTGCGGCGCAGCAGGTCGCCCCCGTTCCAGTTGACGATGATGATGGAAAGCTCCGCGCTCACTTATACGGCCTGAACTCTCACGCGCCTCACGCGGCGTCCCTCGTCAGAAGGTCTTTGGCGGCGCTCGCCACGCCGCGCGAGTAGTGTCGGTAGCGCAGCGTCAGCAGCTCGCGCATCACGGGCCACGCCCTGCGCAGCCGCGCGCGCGGCAGCCCGCGCCGCACTTCGAGGTGCGCGATGCGCGCGCCCAACTCGGCCAGCGCGGGGCCGGCCTCGAACCCATCGCCGCGCCGCTCCAGCAGCCTCTCGCGCGCGGCGCGGGCGACGGCGAGCGTCGCCTCGTAAGGTATGGGACGCCTGAACGCCTCGCCCGCCTCGCCCGCGACGAGGGCGCGCAGGCCCCCGGCCGCGGTCCTGCGCCCGAGCGGCCCGACCTGCTGCCCCGGGTGGCGTCGGTAGAGGATGAGCGGCTCCTCGACGGGCCAGACCTCCGCGACGCAGGCGGCCAGCAGCGCTATCCACGCGTCGTGGATGAGCGGGAGCCCTTCGGGGATGGGCAGGACGAGCCTTCTCAGGTCGGCGCGCATCGCCGCCGTCGCCCCCGTCACCGTCGCCCCCGAAAGTAACTCGCCCAGACACTTGCCCGCCTTCAGACGCTCGCGCTCGGCGCGGCCGAGGCCGAC
>DASVSK010000004.1:0-2755 GCA_036388135.1 Pyrinomonadaceae bacterium
CTGCTGCGACGGCGACGCGATGCCTTCGCGCGGGCTCATCGGCGCGGGCCCGCCCGCGCCGGTCGGCCCAGAGGCGCGCGGGACGACCGAGAGGACGTAGCGCTTGTCGGTCAGGTACTGGCGCGCGACCCTCTGCACGTCGGCCGCGGTCACCCCGCGGTAGCGCGCGAGGTCTTTCTCGAAGAAGGCCGGGTCGTTGAGGAAGGTGGCGTAGTTGTTGAGCTGGTCGTCCTTGCCGCCGAAGCCGCCGACGGTCTGGAGGCCGTAGACGAAGCCGGCCTCGCGCGCGTTGTAGACGCGCTCCATCTCCTCGGGCGTGGGCGGCGTCGCCTTGATCTTCTCTATCTCGGCGGCCACGACCTTCTCTATCTCTTCGAGCGTGTGGCCGGGGCGCGGCTGCGCGACGAGCTGGAAGACGCCGCCGATCTCGCCCGTGTTGTTGAAGACCGAGACGAGCTGCGCTATCTGGTTGTCGCCGTACTGGAGCACCCTGTAGAGGCGTCCCGACTTGCCGCCGCCGAGGATGCCGGCGAGCGTGTCGAGCGCGGCCTCGTCCCGCGAGAACTGCGGGACGGAGTGCCAGGCCATGTACACGCGCGGGAACTGGACGCGGTCGTCTATCTGCTCGCGTATCTCGCGGTCGAGTCTGGGCTGCGCCACCTTCGGGCGCACGACCTCGGCCCCCTTCGGGATGGGGCCGAAGTACTTCTCGACGAGCGCGCGCGCCTCCTTCGGGTCGAAGTCGCCCGAGACGACGAGGCTCGCGTTGTTCGGCACGTAGTAGCGGCGGAAGAACGCCTTGACGTCGTCGAGCGAGGCCGCCGACAGGTCCTCCATCGAGCCGATGACCGACCAGTGGTAAGGGTGCTCGGGCGGGTACATCGCCTCGTTGATCTTGTAGGTCGCCTGCCCGTAGGGCTGGTTGTCGATGCGCTGCCGCTTCTCGTTCTTGACGACGTCGCGCTGGTTGTCGAGCTTGCCCTGCGTCATCGCTTCGAGCAGGTTCGCCATGCGCCCGGCCTCCATGAAGAGCGCGGTCTCAAGGAAGTTCGACGGCAGCAGCTCCCAGTAGTTCGTCCGGTCGGGGTTGGTCGAGCCGTTGATGGCCCCGCCGACCTCCTGGATGACCGGGATGTAGTCGAAGTCGTAGCCCTTGAACCCCTGGAACATCATGTGCTCGAAGAGGTGCGCGAAGCCCGTCCGCCCCTTCTCCTCGTTCTTCGAGCCGACGTGATACCAGACGTTGACGCCGACGATGGGCGTCGAGTGGTCTTCGTGGAAGATGACCCGCAGCCCGTTCGGCAGGAAGAACTGCGTGTACTTAATCGGCGGCAGCACGGGCGCGCCCGCGGCCTTCGTGGCGGCGGCGGCCCCCGGCTTCTTCGCGCCGCCCTTCGCCTGACCCTTCTGCGCGAGCGCCGGCAGCGCGGGCGCGCAGAGCAGCGTGACGAGCGCCGTCGTCAGCAGACGTTTACAAAGCATGTTCACACCTCCGCGAGTGAGAAAGGCGCTGCGCCCGCGCCGCACGCGCGCGCACACGCACACTTTCGATTTTGTGTGGTCGATGAATCCGGGGGACGGTTTATTATGAAGCTGCGACGTAAATTTTAACGCCCGCGACGGCCGGGCGCAACGTTGTAGACCCCGCCGCGGCTTGTTAATATTCCGGGAAATTCACAGGCGCGAGGGGAATTTTAGATTTTTGATTTTAGGTTTGCGATTTGAAGCATTCGGCCGTCGGGCTTCGGCTTTCGGCCGAATGCTCTTGAATCAAAAATCTAAAATTCCGGCGGGAGAGTTTCGGAAAGAATGACGCTCGAAACCGATTTCGTCGTCGTCGGCAGCGGCATCGCGGGTCTGCGCGCGGCGGCCGAGCTGGCGCGCGCGGGCGCGCGCGTGACGGTGCTGACGAAGGACAGGCGCGAGGAGTCGAACACGGAGTACGCGCAGGGCGGCGTCGCCGTCGCGCTCGCCGAAGACGACGAGACCTCCCTGCACGAGGAGGACACGCTGGCCGCCGGGGCGGGCCTCTGCGACGAGCGCGCCGTCGAGGTGCTGGTCGGCGAGGGGCGGCGCTACATCGGGGAGCTGATCGAGTGGGGCGCGGAGTTCGACCGGGAGGGCGGCCGGCTCCTCTTCACGCGCGAGGCGGCGCACTCGCGCCCACGCATACTCCACGCGCAGGGCGACGCGACGGGGCGCGAGATAGTCCGTGCGCTGCTGGCGCGCGCGGGCGCGGAGCGCAACATCTCGTTCCTCGCGCACGCCGAGACCGAGTCGCTCGTGGTCGCCGACGGGCGCGTGCGCGGCGTCCGCTACCTCGACCCGCTCGTGCGCGCGCCGCGCGTCCTGCTGGCGCGCGGCGTGGTGCTCGCCACGGGCGGGGCCGGCGCGCTCTACCTGCACACGACCAACCCGGCGGTGGCGACCGGCGACGGGATGGCGATGGCCTACCGCGCGGGCGCGGAGCTTTCGGACATGGAGTTCATACAGTTCCACCCGACGGCGCTGAACCTCGAAGCCGCGCCGCGCTTCCTGCTCTCGGAGGCGCTGCGCGGCGAGGGCGGCGTCCTGCGCAACGCCTCGGGGCGGCGCTTCATGCCGCGCTACCACGACGCGGCGGAACTCGCGCCGCGCGACGTCGTCACGCGCTCCATCGTCGCCGAGATGGGGCGCACCGCGACCCGCACCGTCTTCCTCGACATGACCGCCTTCGACGCGGCGCACCTGCGCCGGCGCTTCCCCAAAATCTACC
>DASVSK010000005.1:0-6302 GCA_036388135.1 Pyrinomonadaceae bacterium
GCGCTCGACGCCGAAGACCTGCGCGCCGCCGGTCTGTCTGGAGAGGTAACGCAGCGCCGTCTTCGTCTCGTAAAGCGAGCGGTCGCCGCTAAAAGCCCTCTCGCTCCGCACCATCTCGGCGAGCCCGGTGTTGGCGGGCGCGCCGGGGACGGCCGCGCCGGGCGAGACCGCCAACGGGGCCGCGCCTCCGGGGCCGCCCGCCCCGCCGCTGGTCTGCGACGGCGCGGAGGACGGAGACGTGACGAGCCCCACGTTGCCGCCGAGCTTGCCCGGCGTCAGGTCTGAGGCGTCGAGCTCGTAGACGCTCGCCGAGGCGCGGTTGGCGAGGTCGGCCATGCGTTGCAGGTACTCGCGCACGTCCGCGCCGCGGCCGCCGAGTCGGAAGACGCCCGCCGCCTCCGTGATGAGCACGACCGACTTGCGCCCCGGCATCTCGGCCGCGCCGCGCAGCACGTAGTTGAGCGCGCCGAGCGTGCCCACGGTGAAGAGCGCGTCGCGGTCGGGCGCGCCCGCCTGCTCGTCCGAAGCGCCGCCCGGCTCTCTCTTCGCGTCCGACGCTACGCCGCCCTTCTGCCCCTCGGCGGGCGCGGCGAAAGAGCCCGTGGGCGCGCGGAAGCCGGGCTGGAAGCGTACGCGCTCGACGGCGCGCTCGACGAGCCGCGGGTCGCCCGTGAACTGCTGGAGCGCGCCCACGCCCGCGCTCGTGCGCACGACGGCCACGAGGTCGCCGGGGCGCATCTGCTTTCTGACAAAGTCCTTCAGGAAGCTGCGCACGTAGGCCGCGGACTGGAACGAGAGCCCGAGGTCGTCCACGACGAAGGCGATGCGGCGGCGCGCGGCGTCCGGGCTCACGCGCGCGGGCGGCATGGGCGCAGCACCCTCCGCGCCGGTCGCGCGCGCGGCGGGTCGCGTACCCGTCTGCGCGCCCGCCGCCGCTTTCGTCGTCGCGGCCCCGCCGGGCGAGGTGTCGACGTAGGAGAAGTTCGTGATCGGCTGGGCGCGCCCGTCCTCGCTCAGCTCGAAGTCCCCGGCGTTGAGGTCGGTCACCTGACGTCCCCGGGCGTCGAGGACGACCGCGTCGACCTGAATGAGGTTCGAGGTGATGCGCACCACCTCCTCCTCGTCCTGTTCGCCGCGCGGCGGCGCGGGCTGCCGCGGCTGCTGCGCCGCGGCCTGCGACGCGAGCGCCAGCGCGAGGGCGAGCGCCGCGATCCTTTCGACAATCCCCGGTCTGTTCATCGCGCCCCTCATCTCCGTATCCCAATTACAGGCGGGTGGTCGGGGAGACTCGAAAGCCGCAGCCCGCGGTGTGCGGGGCTGCGGCTTTCGCGGTCGCTTAGGTTTCGCCGGCCGGGGACTCAGGCGGCCTCGTCCACGCCCGTCAGTATCTCGCCGGGGATGGCGCGGCGGCGCTCGACCATCTCGCGCGAGATGGCGAACTCCTTGACGCGCTTCTGGGAGGGCAGCGTGTACATGGCGTCTAAGAGCAGCTCCTCCATGATCATCATCAGGCCGCGCGCGCCGACCTTGCGCTCGACCGCCTGGTGCGCGATGGCCTTGAGCGCGTCCTCGGTGAAGCGGAGCTTGACGTTGTCGTACTCGAACTTCTTCTGGTACTGCTTGATGAGCGCGTTCTTCGGCTCGGTCAGGATGCGCATGAGCGCCGCCTCGTCCAGCTCGTGGAGCGCGCCGGTGACGGGGAGGCGGCCGACGAACTCGGGGATGAGCCCGTACTTGACGAGGTCTTCGGGCTGGACGGCGGCGAGCGCCTCGGTGTAGCGGTTGCCCGCGGACTTGACCTGCGCGTGGAAGCCGAGCGACTTGTTGCGCGTGCGGCGCTCGACGACCTTCTCCAGCCCGACGAACGCGCCGCCGCAGATGAAGAGGATGTTGGTCGTGTCGACGGGGAAGAATTCCTGGTGCGGGTGCTTGCGCCCGCCCTGCGGCGGGACGTTGGCGACGGTGCCTTCGAGGATTTTCAGGAGCGCCTGCTGCACGCCCTCGCCCGAGACGTCGCGCGTGATCGAAGGGTTCTCGTCCTTGCGGCAAATCTTATCGACCTCGTCGATATAGATGATGCCCTGCTGCGCGCGCTCGACGTCGCCGTTGGCGGCCTGCAACAGCTTGAGGATGATGTTCTCGACGTCCTCGCCGACGTAGCCCGCCTCGGTGAGCGTCGTCGCGTCGACGATGGTGAAGGGGACGCTGAGCATGCGCGCGAGCGTCTGCGCCAGAAGCGTCTTTCCCGTGCCCGTGGGGCCGATGAGCAGGATGTTCGACTTCTGTATCTCGACGTCCGAGCGGCGGCGCGCCAGCTCGATCCGCTTGTAGTGCTGGTAGACGGCGACCGCGAGCCGCTTCTTAGTCTCCTCCTGCCCGATGACGTACTCGTCGAGGAAGGACTTGATCTCGTGGGGCTTGGGGAGCGGCGGCCTTGAAGCGACGGCCTCGGCCTGCTGGTCGTCGGTAATGATCTCGTTGCAGATATCGATGCACTCGTTGCAGATGTAGACGGTGGGGCCGGCTATCAGCTTCTTGACTTCGTTCTGCGACTTGCCGCAGAAGGAACAGCGCAACGTGTCGTCAGTTCGGCGTACCATATAGTTTCGAGGGCGGACGTCCTACCTTGGGTGAAACCTGGGGGGGTTAAGTGGCACGCGCGCTACCGCGTGCCGCAAGTCTTCTAGACGATTACGCGGGGGATGTCAACGCCCGGCGCGCCGACGCGGCCGGCCGGACACCACTTTCGTAATGTATCACAGAACGTGCGCGTGCGCGCGCCGGGGAACGTCGGGGCTTTGGTGAGGCGTCGGCGCGCGCGGCGGGCCGCTTCGACGCCGGAAGTTCGGCGGCGCGCGGGGCCGATGAGAGACCCCGCGCGCGCCTGTTCGTGGCGGACACGCGCTCTACTGGCGGTGCGTGATGACCTCGTCGATGAGGCCGTACTCCTTGGCCTGCGTCGCCGACATGATGCGGTCGCGCTCGACGTCCTTCTCGATGGCCTCGTAGGGCTGCCCCGTGTGCTTCGAGAGTATCTGCGAGGTGACCTCGCGCATGCGCAGAATCTCTTCGGCCTGGATGCGGATGTCGGTGGCCTGGCCGCCGATGCCCGAGACCGAGGGCTGGTGGATGAGGATGCGCGAGTTCGGCAGCGCGAAGCGCTTGGCCTTCGTCCCGGCGGCGAGCAGCAGCGCGCCCATCGAGGCGCACTGGCCGAGGCAGATCGTCACCACGTCGGGGCGGATGAACTGCATCGTGTCGTAGATCGCCATGCCGGCCGTGATCGAGCCGCCGGGGCTGTTGATGTAGAGGTTGATGTCCTTCTCCGGGTCTTCCGCTTCGAGGAAGAGGAGCTGCGCGATGATGAGGTTCGCGACCGTGTCGTCTATCGGCGTGCCGAGGAAGACGATGTTGTCGCGCAGGAGGCGCGAGTAGACGTCCGAGTAGCGCTCGCCGCGCGGCGTCTGCTCGAAGACCGTCGGGTTGGGAATGTACTGACTCATCTTTGAACTCTCCGTACTGCTCTGGTAGACCTCGCCGCCCGCGCGGCGCCGGCTCGACTTTAACTCAAAATAAAACCGGAGACCTGAAACTCCAAACTCGCATTGGAAATTTCAAATCTCCAGGTTTTGAACTCCCGCCCCGGCCGGGGCCTCTAAGCGCCCTCTCGGGCTTCGGCCGGTGCCTCTGCCGCGCCCGCCTCGGCCCCGCCGCCGCCCTCTTCGCGCCACTCTTCGTCGCGGACGACAGCGTGCTGGACGAGGAAGTCGAGCGCCTTGCGGTTGCGCAATCTGTCGGCGATGCTACGTTCGCCCCCCTGCTTTGTCAAGGCGGCTCGCACCTGCTCGCCCGACTGCCGCGAGCCCTCGGCCATCGACTGAATCTCGGCCTCGACCTCCTCGTCGGAGACGTCGATATTCTCGGCCTCGGCGACCCGCTCGAGCAGCATCGAGCCGCGCACGTCGTCGCCGGCGCGCTCGCGCACGAGGTCGCGCATGGCCTCCCAGTTGACGTCCTGCGAACGCGGGTCCATGCCGCGCTGCATCATGTCGCGAACCATCGACTGGAGTATCTGGTTCGACTGGTAGGAGACGATGGTCTCGGGCACCTCGAAGCGGTGCAGGTCAACGAGCCGGCCCAGCACCTCGTCGCGCAGGCGGTGCTCCGACTCGTGCTCGGCGTTCTTCGACAGGTTCTCGCGGACGCGCGCGCGCAGGCCCTCGACCGTCTCGACCTCCTCTTCGCCGAGGCTCTTGACCCACTCGTCGTCGAGCGCGGGCACCTCCTTGCGGCGGACGGCCGTGACGGTGGCGGTGTACTCGATGGTCTTGCCGGCGAGCCCCTGCGCGCTGAAGTCGGCGGGGTAGGCGACCGTGAAGGTCTTCGCCTCGTCGGGGCGGACGCCGGTCAGGTGCTCCGTGAAGTCGGGCAGCACGCCCTCGCCGCCGAGCACGATGTCGACGTCCGTGACGTTGATGTCCTCGTCCGAGGCGGGCTCCAGGTAGCGCCCCCGGATGTCGGCCGTGACGGTGTCGCCCTCCTCGGCGGCGCGCTCCTCGACGGGCTGGAGCGAGGCCGACGCCTCGCGCAGGTTCTCGATGACGCGCTCGACCTCCTCCTCGCCGACGGGGCGCGTGCGGCGCGCGGCCTCGAGCCCCTTGTACTCGCCGAGCGACAGCTCGGGCATCACCTCGACGTGGGCGTGGAGCGTGATCGACTCCTGCCCGAGCTTGTCGAGCCCCTCGTTGTCGAGGTGGACGTCGGGCTGCCCGATGACCTGGAGGCCGCTCTCGGCGATGGCCTGCTCGACGGCCTCGGGGACGAGCCGCTTGAGCACGTCGCCCTGGATGTCCTTCTTGAAGCGCGTGCGCACCACCCCGACGGGCGCGTGCCCCCTGCGGAAGCCCGGCACCGTCGCGGCGCGCGCGTACTCGCCCGTCACGCGGTCGAACTCGGCGCGCACGTCCGCCGCCTCGATCTCGACCTTGATCTCCTTGCGCGTCGCGGAGACGTCAACCACCTCAGTCTTCATAAACACCAATCCCGCCTCTCGGTGAACTACGAACTGTGAGCGCGGAACGACGAGTCGAAAGACGGTTCATCATTCATCGTTCCGCGCTCAGGATTTCTTGAATGATGCCGGGGGCGGGACTCGAACCCGCACGCCTTTCGGCAAAGGCTCCTAAGACCTTCGCGGCTGCCATTACGCCACCCCGGCGGCGTTGTCGTGAACGAGTGAGAGTAAAAGATCGGCGGGTGAAAAGTCTAGCGGCGTGTCAGGAGCGGCGGCGGCCGGCAGTCCCTGTTGTTCGGGGCAGGAGACGTGCCTTAGCTTCTATTTTAAGGCTAACTAAGAGGGGCGACCCGGCTCTGCCACATAAGCCCCCGGCGGGGCAGAGCCACATTTGATGCAAGGGGGCGAAGTCTAATGTTTCGCCGTGAGGGCGGGTGATAATTTCATTGACCCCATCCCGGAATTGGAGTACAAGGTCTGTGCGTCGTCGAGAAAATCGCTAACGCCCTTCTCCCTTTCGGCATCCTCCTCCGGTATATAATGGCCTCACAGCCGCCTTTGACAGGAGAGACACCATGATTCCTCAAAGTCTCCGCAGACCATTCAGCCGCCAAAATCTTCTCCCATTAA
Organism: Pyrinomonadaceae bacterium; assembly: GCA_036388135.1. Classification (GTDB taxonomy): domain Bacteria; phylum Acidobacteriota; class Blastocatellia; order Pyrinomonadales; family Pyrinomonadaceae; genus QHXN01. The sequence goes on from DASVSK010000005.1 coordinate 5,645, forward strand.
CCGCCGCCTTTGTGTTTTTACTCGTCGCCGTGTGCGGGTTCGTCGGAAGCAGGGCGCAGCAATCAACGCCCGGGGGGGGGCGGGAGGTGGTGGATAAAATCCCGAAGCACCTGCCGATTAAGCTGAGGGTGAAGAAGCCAGAGAAGTTGAAGGACTTGAAGAACGAGGACTGGCTCGGGGAGTTAGAGGTGGAGGTCACCAACACGGGAACGAAGCCCATCTACTTCTTGCAAATCTTCGTCGATTTGCCGGACGTGTTCGCGCCGAGCGGCGTCAACATCGCCGTCCGACTCGACTATGGGCGCATCGAGCTAATCTCCTTCAGCGAGCCTGTGCGGCCTGACGACGTGCCGATTCTACCCGGCGGGGTCGCCGTCCTCTCGGCGCCCGCCGTTAGGGTAGAGAACTGGAGGCGTGGAAGGGCCAAGGGGACACTGACCAACCCGAAAAAAATTGAATTTCTCTTCCTGCATATGAGTTTCGGCGACCGCACGGGCTTCGTAGGCACCGACGGGGGGCCGATACCGAATAGAAGAGAGCGAAGCGCCAACGCCACCTGCGAGGGAGGTGATTACGCCGGGAAGGCGGCGTCCGTAGCTGACCCGCCGCGGCACTATTTCCCCGATGTGGCCTCCCTCGTAACTCTCCTCCCGCCGCC
>DASVSK010000006.1:0-2216 GCA_036388135.1 Pyrinomonadaceae bacterium
AGCTTGAGCATGCGCATGATGACGGCCACCGTGCCCGTCGTGTAGAGGTCTTCGCCCGTCGGCTCCTCCTTGTCGAGGTCGCGCTGCGAGACGAGGAAGATCATCCGGTTCTCGCCGAGCGCCTCGTCGACGGCGCGGATCGACTTCTCGCGCGAGACGAAGAGCGGCACGATCATGAACGGGTAGATGACGATGTCGCGGAGCGGCAGCACCGGCAGGGACTCGGGAATCTGCAACTGCTGGTCGCCGCTGTCCACGGCCTCGATTGACTCGGCTATGTTTGAAATCTGGGCCATAACTTCCTCGGTAAACGGCGAAATGGTAAACGTTGAATGGCAGAGGCTGCTCTTCCCCATTCACCATTTACCATTCGCTATTCACCCAACCTATCACTCATCACCCACCACCGCAATCCTGTGCTCGACGCCGCGGCGGTCTTCCAGCTTCGGCAGGCGGATCGTGAGCACGCCGTCCTTCAGCTCGGCCGTGGCGGCGTCCTTGCGGACGGGCCAGCGCAGGAGGATGGTGCGCGCGAACTGTCCGAAGCTGCGCTCAGAGCATAGATGCGAGATGACGCCGCGCGGTGCGCCCTTGCGCTTGCGGCCGCGCACGCGCAGCTCATCGTTCGTCAAAGCCACCTCGACCTGCTCGGCGCGCACGCCCGGCAGCTCGACCGAGACCGTCACGCACGAGTCGGACTCGCAGAGGTCTACGGCCGGCAGCCACGCCGCGCCCGCCTCGCCCGCGACCATCTCGGACGCCTCCTGGAGCGCCGCGAGCAGACGCCCGACGCGCCCGCGCAGACGCTCCAGCTCCCCCGGGTCGAAGATGGCCGCGTGTACCGCCCTCTTCATTTCCGCGCGGCCGCGCCGTCTCGCTTGCGGACGAGCGTCTTCAGCTCCTTCATGAACTCGGTCACGTCCTCGAACTCCAGGTAGACCGAGGCGAAGCGGACGTAGGCGACCTTGTCCAGCTCCTTGAGCCGCCGCATGATCATCTCGCCGACCTTCGTCGTCGGGCGCTCGCGCTCGGCCGACTCCTGGACGTACTTCTCGACGGCGTTGACGATGCTGTCGAGCTTGGTCGCGGGGATGGGACGCTTCTCGCACGCCCGCAGCAGCCCCGCCATGACCTTGTTGCGGTCGAAGGGCTCGCGCCGCCCGTCCTTCTTGACGACCATGTAGGGGATTTCGTCGATGCGCTCATAGGAGGTGAACCGCCGCTCGCAGCGCAGGCACTCGCGCCTCCGGCGGATGGAATCGCCCTCGCGCGACTCGCGCGAGTCGACGACCTTGTCTTCGAGGTAAGTACAGAAGGGGCATCTCATAAGAGTGTTCTCTGGTTGAAGCCCGCGGGGTCGTACCTCCCCCCGCCCCTGTCAGGCGCTCGCCGCGCGTGCGGCCCCGGCCACCTCCCCCTTGCCGCCGTGTCGGGTCGCGCCGCGGCCTTCGGACTCCGCCTCGGCCTCTTCGGCCGCGACCAGCTCGCGCAGCCGCGCGACGCTGAAGCCGCTGCGCAGGAAGTAGTAGAGGCCGAAGAAGGTCGCCGAGCCGAAGACGACGAGGTGCAGGATGATGACGGCCGCCTTCGACTCGGTCTCGGGGAAGCCCAGGTAGTAGGTCAGGCCGTGCGAGGTCGCCGCGTGGTAAGTCCCCGCCCCCGCGCCCGGCGTCGGCACGACCGACCCGACCAGCGACCAGCCCAGCACGAAGACCGTCTCGCTCGCCCCTACCGAAAGCCCGAAGGCCCTCAGCACCAGCATGTTAGCCAGCGTGATCGCCGCCCACAGCGCCGCCGTCCAGCCCGCGGTCGCCAGCAGCGCGCGCCCGTCCGACAGCACGCCCAGCGTCCGCCCGAGCTGCCCCAGCAGCCCCGCGACGACGCCGCCGACCCGACCCAAAAAGCCCGGCAGTCTCCCCGCCCTCGCGTCGAGCCAGCGCGTGACGCCCTCCGCGCGCCGGCCGAACCAGACGAGCGCGCCCAGACCGACTGCGGCCCCCGCGAACAGGATGAGCCCGGCCTCGCGTATCCGCTCGAAGGTCGCCTCGTCCGCGCCGGGCAGCCGCAGGAAGAGCAGGTTGGCGGCGAAAAGTAAGATGACCGCCGCGATGTCGCAGAGTCGCTCGACCGCGATGGTGACGAAGGCCGCGCCCGGCCGCACGGCGCGGTCGCGCAGCGGCAGGAACGCCGGCCTCACCACCTCGCCCGCGCGCCCG
>DASVSK010000007.1:0-6950 GCA_036388135.1 Pyrinomonadaceae bacterium
GGCCACGGCCGAGCCGCACTCGCTGCACACGGCGTTGCTGGCCGTGACGATAGCCAACGCCTCTGCCGAAGGGAGCCGGAAGAGCGAGCGCCCGTCCTTGCGACAACTGACCTGCACCTCGCGCCGCACGAGCCCCGCGCCCGCGAGCCTCGCCACCAGTTCCTCCTGCTCCGGCCCGCGCCCGCCCGCGACCATCTCGACGCCGCGGCCGTCGGCGTGCGCCTCGCCCAGCCTTTGAAGGAAGCCGCGAGCGCCCGCGTCCTCCAGAATCTCGACCGCGCGCGCGCGCTCCGTCGAGCCGGCGGCGCGCTGCGTCGGCACTTCCGGCGCGTCGACGGGGCGTCTGAACGCCGCCGACGCCTGCGCTTCGCGCGCGCGCCACACCAATCGCCCGGGCGTCGCCGCGTCTTCGCCTTCCCGCCCGGCCGAGTTGTTGCCTTCCCGCGCCCCCACGCCGGTGGACGCGCGCGCCGCCGCCTCGAACACCTCCGACACGTTGCGGCAGAAGGCTTCGAGCTTCTCCTCGGGCGCGTCGGTCGCGGCGTCGTAGACTATCCCGGCGCGGAGCCCCGCGCCGCCGCCGTGGCCGTCGCCGAAGACGAGGTAGTGCGCGAAGTCGTCGAAGAGGAAGACGTCGCCGCGCACGTACGGCTCTTCGCCCTCGGCCGCGGCGCGCTCCTCCAAAAGACGCTCCAACTCGCGCGCACGCTCGGCCCCCGACGCCGCCTGCTCGAAAAAGTGGAGCCGCGCGGCGCGGATCAGCGGGACGAGCCCGCGCTCCCGCAGGGCTTCGAGCATCGGCGTGCGGAGGCGTCTTTCGACGCCGAGGTCGGCGGTTCTGCCCTCAACGAAAAGCATTAAAGCGGTCTCCTCTATGGCGGCGCATGCTATCACGCCGCGCGCGGAAATTTCCACGGGAAAAGAGTTTATGCGATTTTCGCCCCTCGCCTCGTACCAAACCCGTCCCTTTGCCTTCAGGATGATTGATGTCACGTCCCCTTTCCGTCCAAAGCCGGCGGATGACCTGCTGCGCTGTCACGAAACAGTCACATTGCGTGTTGCGGTGTCCGTATCTGCTCTGTAGGATGGGATTTAGGCGTTAGACGCTGAAAGCGCATCGCCCACCTCCAGCAAAGCAATACCCCAAGGCAATTCGTAGACTTTGGCAGAGGAGACCGTTCCCCTAGATGTCTTTTTGTAAACTGTTCCCCCGCACGCTCGCGGTGTGCTTCGCCCTGAGCCTTCTGGCTATCTCCGCGCAGGCGCAGCAACAGCCCGCCACACGCCCCCGCCAGGCCGCCCCCGTCACCACCGTCACCAACGAAGTTGAGGGACGCGCGAGGCTCGAAAACGACATCGTGGTGGTCTCGACCGCGGAAGAGGTCGAAGGCGAGCCCGAATACTCCATCCCGCGTTTCGGCGCGCCCCCCGCGGGGCTCGGGCAGCTTGAGCAAACGATGCTGATGGCGATTGAGCAGCGCCTCGGGACGCCCTACCGTCTCGGGACTGAGGGGCCGAGCCGCTACGACTGTTCGGGCTTCGTGTGGAGCGTCTTCAGGCAGGCGGGCGTGGCCTTCGAGCGCAGCTCGGCGCGCAACTTCTGGCACGAGTTTGCGCCCCCGACCGAGGACGAGAAGTTCAAGTTCGGGACGCTGGTCTTCTTCAACAACCTCGCCCACGTCGGCATCGTCGCCGACGAGAACGGCTTCTACCACGCCTCGACGAGCAAGGGCGTCGTCTACTCCCGCTTCGACGACTACTGGACGAAGCGCATCAGCGGCTTCCGCCGCGTGCCGCTCGCGCAGGACGGCTCGTTCATCGCCTCGTCCGGCAGGTAGAAGTTTAAAACACGACTCGCGAACGCGATTCAGGCCGACGCCCTCCGAAGAGGGGTCGGCCTGAACTTATAAGGCGAAGGGCGAAGGGCGAAAGTTAAAACCCCTCCCCCTTCGCCCTTCGCGTTTCACACACGTCTTCCTTGCACGGTCGGGCTTTAGGCGGCGGCGGCCGCCCCGCGGTCGTCTACTTGCCGCGGAAGCCGACGACGAAGCCCGCGCCCTGGTCGCCCGTGCGCGTCTCGCTGAAGACGATGATGCGCTCGACGGCGACGTAGAACATCTGGTCGTCCTCGTCCACCATGTGCGCCACGCCCTCGTCCACCTTGACGAGCTTGCCCTTCAGGCTGGACGTGCCCCCGCAGAACATGTCCAGCTTCTTCCCCACCATCTTCGCTAAAAGTTCTCGCATCTTCCGCGCTCCTCTGAAAGAGTGATAAGTGACGGGCGGTAAGTGATAAGAAAAAGCCCGACGCCCTTTCGCACACATCTTATCACTTATCGCCCGCCGCCCATCACCTGCGCTCGGGCGTCCACTCCCAGACCCTCTCCCCCTCGTCGTCGACTTCGGGGCCCTTCTTGACCTCGCGGAAGGTGATCTGGACGAGCGGCATGACGGTCTCGTCGGCCTGCTGCCGGCGCTCGAACTGTAGCACGTCGTAGTAGGCGCAGCGCGAGCGGTCGGGGTACTCGCGGCAGACGCCGGGGCGGGCGTGGTAGATGGTGCAGCCGCGCTTCTCCTGGTCGAGGAACATGCACGTCTCGGGGAAGATGACGTCCTCGACCTTCTTGAGGATGCGCTCGTTCTCCCAGCGCTTGGTGTAGCGCCTCTGCGCCGTCTCGAACGTGACGCCGAAGTATTTGGCGAGGCGCGTGATGTCGCGCTTCGTCACCTGCACGCGCTCGTAGATCGAGCAGCAGAAGGCCGGGCACTTCGTGCAGTCGAAGTAGGTGCGCGGCTGGTCGTCCCTGATCGTTTTAACCATTCACTTCCCTTCACCTTCTCTCGGACTTCTCGTACTCGGCCATCAGCAGCTCCATCAGCTCCCCGCGTCGGTCGTAGAGCCGCTTCAGCTCGCGCGGCTCGTGGCGCGCCAGCGCGTAGGAGGTGACGACGGGCAGCGCGATGGTCGAGTCGACGTAGCAGACGACCGCGTCGGGCAGGCGCTCGGGGTCGACCTTGCCCCAGGAGACGGCCTCGCCCGGCGTCGCGCCCGAGAGGCCGCCCGTGTCCGGGCGCGCGTCGGTGATCTGCAAAAAGTAGTCGTGGCCGCGCTCGTCTATCCCCAAGACTTCCTGAATCTGCGGCTCGGTCTGGAGCATGAAGTTCTTCGGGCTCCCGCCGCCGAGGATGAAGACGGCCGACTTGCCGCCGTGCTTCTTCCCCTTGTCCCCCCTGCCGTGGATCGCGCCGCGCTTGGCGGCGAGGACGAGCGAGGCCGTCTCGTTGACGTCCAGCGAGGGGTCGAAGGCGAGGCGGTTGCCTTGCAGCGCCTTCGCCGCGACGTTCATGCCGATGGACGAGTCGCCGGGGCTCGAAGTGTAGAGCGGCACGCCGTACTCGTACGCGGCGGCGAGGAAAGACTTGTTCTCTATCCCGAGCTTGCGCTCGCGCTCAAGCACGTACTTGCCGCACAGGTTGTGGAACTCGGCCGTCGACATCGGGCGCTGGAACTCCTCGCCCTCGATGAGCCGCCGGAAGAAGGCGTCGGTGTCGAGCAGCACCGTGTAGTCGAAGAAGATGTCGTAGATGCGGACGACCTCCTCCTCGCGCAGCGTGACGTCCGAGACGGCCGTGTTCCCCTGGTGGAGCGAGAGGCCGATGCCGAAGTGCGTGTCGTGGTAGAGGTTCGCGCCGGTCGTGATGACCCAGTCGACGAACCCCGCGCGCATGAGCGGGATGAGCGCCGAGATGCCCAGCCCCGCGGGCGTCAGCGCGCCCGTGATCGAGAGTCCGACCGTGACGTCCGGCTCCAGCATCTTCAGCGTGAAGAGCCGGCACGCCTCGCGCAGCCGCGCCGCGTTGTACGCCAGAAAGGTCTCGTCCACCAGGTCGGCCACCGTCTCGCCGCCCTCTATCGGGCGCGGGTCGATGCGCCGCCCCGACAAGTATCTGCTCTTCTTCTTCGCCATTCTCCCCCTCGGAAAGTGTTTTTTTGACTGACCGTGCGCGCGACTAATCGGCCGCGGCCGTCTCGCCGCCCGCGGGCTGCGTGCGGCGCAGGCGGAGGCGGCCGATGCGGCGCTCGTCGGCTTCGAGGACTTCGACGTCGAGCCCGCGGAAGTTGAGCCGCGTGCCCGGCGCGGGGACGCGCCCCGACTCGTTGATGACGAGCCCGGCGATGGTCGTGAAGTCGTCGTCCTCGATCTCCAGGTCGAAGAGACGCTCTATCTTCCCGACCTCGGTCGAGCCGAGCACGTCGTAGTAGCCGTCGTCCGACTCGACTATCTCGACGACCTCCTCGCCCTCGATGTCCTCGTCCTCTATCTCGCCGACTATCTCTTCGAGGATGTCCTCGACGGTGAGGAGCCCGGCGAGACCGCCGTACTCGTCGATGACGAGCGCGAGCTGCACGTGAACCTTCTGCATCTCTTCGAGCAGCTCGTCCACCGTCTTCGTCTCCGGCACGAAGTAGGCGGGGCGCAGCAGCGGCTCTATTGGGTCGTCCTCGCGCCCCTCGGCCCAGTGGGCGAGCAGGTCGCGGACGTAGATGAGGCCGACCACGTCGTCGATCTGCCCGCGGTAGACGGGCAGGCGCGAGTACTTCGACTCGACCATCGCGTCGCGCGCCTCGCGCACGGTGGACGCGAGCGGGAGCGCGACGATGTCGGTGCGCGGCGTCATCACCTCGCCGGCGCGCGTCTCGCCGAACTCGATGATGGACTGGATGAGCTCGCCCTCCTCCTCTTCGAGGATGCCTTCCTCCTCGCCCACGTCGATGAGCGCCTGGATGTCGCCGCCGTTGTCGTCGTCGTCGGACTCGGCGGCCTCGGCCCCCGTCTGCGTGACGTGCGCGTCGCCGCCGCCGCGCCGCGACGAGCGCTCGGCCGCGACCTGCCGCGGCGTGACGACCAGTGAGAGCACGCCGTAGAAGGGGCGGTAGAGCGGCAGCAGCGAGAGCAGCGTGCGCTCGGGGTTGCCCGAAGAGAGCAGGCGCGGGATGACCTGCCGGAAGAGCAGCGTCAGCACCAGCGCGATGAAGAAGGCGATGAGCAGGAAGCGCCGCTCGGCCCCGAGGAGCTGGTAGCAGACCGACGTGACGAGCACGACGACCGCGACCAGCACGACCTGTATCGCCGCGTTCAGCGTGAAGCGGAACCGCGGGCGGTTCTCCAGAATCTCGCCGAGGAAGACGACGCTCGGGCTCGGCCGCTCCTCGCGCTCGCCCGTCAGACGCCTGAGCCCCACGTCGCTCAACTGGCCGAACGCCGCGTCGACGGTCGAGACGAAGGCCAGCACCAACAGCAGCGCGCAGGCGGCCCCGATTTCCAACTGGGTCTCCATAAGTGGTGAATGGTAGATCGTAAATGGCGAATGGCGGGTAAGTTTCACCGGGACGGGGCGCGACGCCGGACGCCGCCCATTCACCATTTACCATTCACTGTTTACCCCGGCATTATATTCCGAGACGGCGGCGGAGCCTCAATTCGAGCGCGTTCATCTCGCCGCCGTCCCGCTCGTGGTCATAACCGCAGAGGTGCAGCAGCCCGTGGAGGATGAGCTGCGCCACCTCGCCCTCGAAGTCGAGCCCGTGCTCCGCGGCCTGCCGCGCGGCCTGCTCGACGGAGACCACCACGTCCCCCAGGCTCAAGCCCTCGCCCTTCTCGAACTCCTCCTGCCCCGCCGGGAACGACAGCACGTCCGTCGTCCCCGCCTTCCCGCGCCAGCGCCGGTTCAACCCCCGCATCGCGCCGTCAGACACGAACGCCACCGTCGCCCCCGCGCCGTTCGCGGGGACTACTTTTAAAGCCTTCTCCGCGAACGCCCGCCAGCGCTCGCCGTCCATCGGCACCTTCCGCTGGCGGTTCACGACTTCGACCATAACAGGTAAGTGATGTGTGACGAGTATTAAGTGAAACAGTCAAGGCCCGGCTTCTCGTCCGGCTGACGGCCGTCGGCCGACGGCTTCTTATCGCTTATCACTCACCAACCTCTAAATCGCCCCGGAGTTACCAGTCTGCGCTTCGTAGGCTTTGATGATCTGCTGGACGAGGCGGTGGCGGACGACGTCCTTGTCGGTGAAGTAGACGAACTCGATGCCCTCGACCTTCGAGAGGATGCGCTCGGCCTCGACGAGGCCGCTGCGCTTGCCCGTCGGCAGGTCGATCTGCGTCACGTCGCCCGTGACGACCGCCTTCGACCCGAAGCCGATGCGCGTCAGCGCCATCTTCATCTGCTCGCTCGTCGTGTTCTGCGCCTCGTCGAGGATGATGAAGGCGTCCGCGAGCGTGCGGCCGCGCATGAAGGCCAGCGGGGCGACCTCGATGATGCGCTTCTCCAGCATCTTGGCGACGCGCTCGGCGTCCATCAGGTCGAAGAGGGCGTCGTAGAGCGGGCGGAGGTAGGGGTCGACCTTCTCCTGGAGGTCGCCGGGGAGGAAGCCGAGGCGCTCGCCGGCCTCGACCGCGGGGCGGGCGAGGATGATGCGGCTCACCTGCTTCAGCGTCAACGCCTGCACGGCCATCGCCACGGCGAGGTAGGACTTGCCCGTCCCGGCCGGCCCGATGCCGAAGACGATGTCGCTCGACTGGATAGCCTCGATGTAGCGGCGCTGGTTGGCCGACTTGGGCGCGACCTGCTTCTTCCCGGCGGGGTTGAAGCGCGCCTTGGTGAAGTAGTCGCGGAGCGTGTAGGCGCGGTCTTCGGCGATCTGGGCGAAAGCCTCGCGCAGCTCCTTGTCGGTGAAGGTCTTGCCCTCGCGGAAGAGCGCGGCGAAGTCGTCGATGATGCGCGCGGCGGTCTCGACGTCCTCAGGCCCGCCGTCGAGCGTCAGGTCCTGCCCGCGCGCGTCGACGCGCACGTCGAGGATTGATTCGAGGTACTTGATGTTCTGGTCGTGGACGCCGAAGAGCGTCTCGACGGCGCGCGGCGGAAGCTCGATCTTCTTCAAAAGT
>DASVSK010000008.1:0-8729 GCA_036388135.1 Pyrinomonadaceae bacterium
CTTCCCCCTGTCCTTGAAGTTGACCCTGACCGCGTTCCTCTTGACCGTGCCGCGCGAGAGGACGAGCTTGCCGTCGTCCGACCAGTCGTAACGGAATATCCGCCCCTCTGTGAACCGCGTCAACTGCCGCGCAGCCCCCCCCGCGAGCGGCAGGCTCCAGATGTTCGAGACGTCGTCGCGCGTGTCCACGTAGGTCACCTCCTGCCCGTCCCTCACCCAGCGCAGCTCGGCCCAGGTGCTGGCCGTGCAGGGGATGTCGTATGTCCTGACGGGGCCGCCGCCGGGGAGCAGCACGCCGAGCTTGAGCACGTTCTGCTCGTCGACGTAGAAGAAGGCGACGCGGCCGTCGCGCGAGATGGCCGGCCACTGCGACGGCCGGCGGGTGAGTTCCGTGGGCTCTCCCCCTTCGAGCCCCACCCGCCACACCGTCCAACGCCCCTTGTGCTCCGACGTGTAGACGACCGCGCCGTCGCGCGAACAGTGCGGGGCGAAGTCCCTGTCGCCCTTCGTCAACTGCACGGGGTCGCCCGCGCCCTCAGCGTCCATCTTCCAGATGTTGTAAGAGCCCTCGCGCTTGCTCGTGAAGACGACGTAGTTCCGGCCGTCGCGGCCGGCCGCCCAGCACGGGTCGATGTTGTCGCCCTCGTTGGTCAACTCCTTCTGCCCCGTCCCATCGGCGTTCATCACGTGGATGTTCTGGCGGCTCCTGGCGGCCGAGACGTAGAGGATGCGGCCGTCGGGCGTCCACGAGAAGCCCCAGTAGTCGTTGTGCTTCCCGGCGAGGTCTTTGACCCGCCGCGCGTTCTCGGGCTGCCCGGCCGGCGCGACCCACACCGTGCTGTCGAGCTTGTCCTCCACGGTCACGAGGTCGCCGGAGTCGGCCGTCACGCTCATGCCGTCGTAGTTGTTCATTTCGGACGTGACCAGCTCGGGCCTGCCGCCGGGGTAGGGGACGCGCCCTATCCGGTACGGCCCGTAGATTCTCGACGCCGACAGGAAGAGCCCGCTCCCGTCCGCGAGCGACAAGACACGCGTGACGAACTCGTCCTCGAAGTCGCTTGAGAACACCTCGTCGCCCGTCGCGACCCTGAACCCGGCCACGCGCACGCGCTCCGGCTTGGTGCCCCGGAGCGGGCAGGTGAGCAGCCCGCCGTCGGGCGACCACGCCGGGACGCCGAGGTACTGCGCCGGCATCTTCAGCTTCGCCACCAGCCGCTCTGCGCCGGGCGGCTCGACCGGCGCGACGGCCAGCGCGCTCTCGTCCGTCTCCGCGAGGTCGCGCACGAAGGCGATGGAGCGGCCGTCGGGCGAGAGCGCGTAGCCGAAGAAGCGCGGGAGCCCGTCCTTGACCTTAACCGGGTGGCCGCCGAGCGCCGCCATCCGGTAGAGCGCGCCGACCGTGCTGTTGCAACCGTACCGCGTGAAGTAGACCTTGAGCCCGTCGGGCGAGAAGGCGAGCCCGCCGTAGCGCACCTCGGCCGGCTCGGCTATCTGGAGGACGGCCGCCGGGTCGGCCACCTGCCCGAGGCGGAGGCTCTGCCGCCCGCCGCCGTGGTCGGCCGCGTAGACGAAGAATTTACCGTCGGGGGAGATGGCGGCTTGGACGACGTTGCCGGCGCTGGTCAGGGATTGGAAGTCGCGCGCGCGCGGCGGCTCCTTGTCGCGGAAAATGTAGAAGCCCATACTGAGCCCCGCGACGCTGACCGCCACGATGACGCCGCTCAGCGAGATGGCGCGGAGGCGCGACATGTTCGGTCGCGCCCTGTCGAGCAGCAGGAAGACGAGCAGGTTCGTCGCGACGAACCCGAGGCCGACCAGCAGGAGCCCGAGCGGGATAGCGACGGGCGAGGTCAGGAAAGCCCAGACGGCCGGGAAAAGGCCGGTGAACAGGCGCGAGCTTCGTGAGGCCACCCACGTTATCACCAGGGTGGAGACGTAGGTGAGGAGGCTGACGACGAGGGTGACTAGAAGCTCCGTCCGCGTCGCGGCCAACCACCCCCTGCCGGGCGCTTGACTCATCTGCGTTCTCCCCCCCGTCCCGCGAACTGTGGCGTGAAATTGAGAAGCGTTCCGGGCGACGGCCGTGAGTGGCCGTTAAGCCGGGCGTGCGTCGCGCGCGCGGCGCGACGCCTCCGCACGCGCTGACCCGCGTAAGTGTCCGAACGACCTTACCGGGCGCGCTATTATTAGACAAAAAGATTCTGCTGTCTACGCCGTTAATTTCCGGCGCGGGCGGCCGCGCGGGGCGCCGGGGCGGCGCGTGATTTATCATGGAGAGGATGGCGCTGTCGAGATTCCCAGACCCGCGCGAGGCGACCGAGGACGGAATAGTGGCCGTCGGCGGGCGGCCCGAGCCCGCGCTGCTCGAAGAGGCTTACGCGCACGGCATCTTCCCGTGGCCGGTCGAGGGCTACCCGCTGCTCTGGTTCAGCCCGCCCGAGCGGGCGCTCCTCTTCTTCGACGAGCTGCACGTCCCGCGCAGCCTCGCGCGCGAGCGCCGCCGCACGCGCCTGCGGTTCACCATCGACCGCGCCTTCGAGCGCGTCATCCGCGCCTGCGCGGGGGTCGAGCGGGCGCACGAGCGTGGGACTTGGATCACGCCCTGGATGGTGCGCGGCTACTGCGAGTTCCACCGGCGTGGGCGCGCGCACAGCGTCGAGGCCTGGGAGGGCGAGGAGCTGGTCGGCGGGCTCTACGGCGTGGACGCGGGCGGCGCGTTCGCGGGCGAGAGCATGTTCCGCCTGCGCCCCAATGCCTCGAAGCTCGCGCTGCTCTTCCTCGTCGAACACCTCCGCGCGCGCGGCCTCGGGTGGCTCGACGTGCAGGTCATGACCCCGCACATGGAGGCGCTCGGCGCGCGCCCCGTCCCCCGCGAAGAGTTTCTCGAACGCCTCGCCGACGCGAGGGCGCGCGGCCTCAAACTGTTCTGAGCCCCCGAGGCGATGGCGAGGGCCGGTCCCGGCCGTTGACAGCCCTCGCCCGGCGGAGGTAAATACTACGCCGCACTTTCCTTACCTGCCGAGGCGCGAACCGCACACCAGCCACCTCGCCGCCGCGCCCGGCCGGGAGTGCTCTGCCGGACGGAGGACGTGCCTTGATTTTCCTCATAACCGTAGAGAAGGTCGAAGAGCCGGACGCCGCGGAAGAGAAGCGGGCCGAACTGCGCGGGAAGGCCCTGGAAGCCTCCTACGACGAGTACAAGGAGCTGACCGGCACCTGGCGGACTCTGGATACGAAGGCGCAGGGCAACATCACCGTCGCCGGCATCTTCGTGGCCGCGGCCGTCGCTTACCTCACCAAGTTTGAAAGGCCCGGGCTTGGCGAGAAGTTCTTTCTCCTCTTCGCCGTGGTATTCCTCGTCATCTGCATCATCCTCTCCGTGATCGCTCTGCTAATCAGGGACGTGCCGCCGCATTACCTGGGCGGCTTCATGAGGGAGATGGTCAAAGACCTCGAAGGGGCGACGGCGGAGGAACTCAAGGTCTACCTGCCGGCGTTCTATAACCTGCACGCCAACCTGTGGGGCTCGACCAGCCAAAAACTGTCCGACGCGAATAACGTCAAGGGGGAGTGTCTCCTGTTGTCACAGGGCTCTCTCCTCCTCGCGATTTTTTCGGCGGCGGCGCTCGTCGTCCTGAAAATCTTCTCGTGAGAGTGATGCGCCGGGGGGCAACAAGATGAGCAACAAACCGAAATGCATCAAGAAGAATTGCAAAAATGACGCGCTACTGGGCGAGCCGTACTGTGACTTCCATCGCTTCGTAGGCACTCCCAGTACCGGCGTCACAGGTCAGGGGCCGGTGGAGCCGCCCATCGTCATCTCCGGCGGTTCGGTCACGATCCAGTTTGACCCCGACACGTTTCCGCCGCTCGGCCGCGGGAAACACGGTAACCCGAACAAAAAAATCAGGCGCATCCAGATCAAGGGCGACGGCATTGACTTCGTCACCGACACGACCGACGGCAATGTGGTAATCACCATTCATTTAGGCGACCCTTAGAGCCCGCGCGGCACCGCGTCCCCACACACTTTCCCGAATCGTCGTGCGCCGTCGTCACGCGTGGCCGCCGCCCCACCCTGAGCCATCCGCCTCCGCTTTCAACTCCCGCAGCAGGTTCGCGGTCGAGGAGGCGCGCTCGGTCCACCACTCGGCGACGCGGCCGTGCGCCGCGCGGCGGTGCCGGTGGAGCGTGGCCCACGCGTCGGCCTCGGCGGCGAGACGCGAGAGCGCGCCCGCCGCGTCCTGACCCATGAGCGAGCGCAGCGCGTAGAGGCGCTCGCCCGCGCGGACGCCCGTGCCGAGGTCGCGCGCGGCGCGCGCGATGTCGTCGCGCAGAAGGATTACGCCTGTGCGCGCGGGCGCGAGCAGGCTTTGTAGGAACTCGTCCGAGGAGGTCGCGCGCGGGTCGGCGAGCCCGGCGGCCTCGCGCAGGTGGAGCGGCAGCGCGTCCTGCCCCCCCAGGGTATGGGCCTCCGCGTCGAGCGCCGCGCGCAGCGTCCGCCCCCAGTTTCGGTAGAAGGGCGGCGCGAACTGTTCGAGCTTGTCGAGGTAGACCGGGAGCCAGCTCAGAAGGTGCTCCCACAGGAACGCGCGCCGCGCGCCGCGCAAAGACTCGCGCAGGCGCGCGTCGCCGGCCGCCCCCTCCGACTCGCAGAGCCACGCGTACGTCCCCAGCATCAGCGCGAGGTGGTCGGGCTCCGGCGGCGGCGCGTGCCCGAGCGCGGCCACGAACCCCGCCACGCGGTCGCGCGCCTCGCCCCCCAGCATCCCCTCCGCCCCCAGGTAGACGGACGCATAAGGGTAGAGCCGGAAGACGAAGACGTCCGTGTACTCGCTCACCCGCGGCAGCCCGCCGAGCCCCAGAGCCTCCGCCACGCGCGCCGCGCCGGGGCGGTCGGGCGGCTCCACGAAGACGGCGAGTGCGCGGAAGAGTTCCATGGGAAGGGAGTGGGAAGTAGACAGTAGACAGTAGACAGTAAGAAGTAGACGGTAGTCAGTAGAAAGTAGTCAGTAGAAGAACTTCCTTATTACAAATCGTCTTGGGTTCAGCGTCAACGACCGCAACGCGGAGCGCTACTGACTACTGTCTACTGACTACCGTCTACTTCTTACTGTCTACCTTCTCCTCCGGCAGGCGGTAGAACTCGCGCGCGGGCTTGAGGGGGCGGAGGAGCCAGTAGGGGCGGCGCGTGCCGTCGGGCGAGTGCTCGTCGGCGGGGCGCGTGAACTGGAGCCAGGCGCGGTAGACGTCGCGCGACTTCTCCGTGTCGACGTAGACGTCGCCGGGGCGGTCTGAAGGGTCGGCCTTGCGGACGCGGACGGCCTGGTGCCAGCAGTGCATCCCCGAGATGGGGTCGGGGTGGACGGGGAAGGTCAGGTTCTGGTGGACGCCGACGTCGGCCCACCAGATGCGCGTGGTGTCGGGGTCAGCCGACTCGAAAGGGCCGACGCCGCGCTCGCGTTTGAGTGCCCACCCGCTCCCCTTGTGTTCGAGCGCCACGGTCTGCATCAACTGGCGCTGCCCCTCGCCCTCGTGCGGGAGCTTCCAGCGCCCCATGTGGTGGCTGCACGCGACGACGTCGGGGCGGATGCCCTCGGTGACCCAAGCGCGGACGACGAAGTGTCCGGTCTCGGTCTCGACGCGGACGGCGTCGCCCGTCCTGACGCCGAGCCCGGCGGCGTGGCGCGGGTGAATCCAGAGCGGGTTGGTGTGCGCTATCTCGTCGAGCCACTTGGCGTTGGCGGAGCGCGTGTGAATCTGGACGGGCACGCGGAAGGTCGAGATGAGCACCGTCTGGTCGGGGTTGAGCTTGTCCGGGTGGACGTGGCTCTTGATGTAGGCCGGGACGGCGTACTCGTGCCAGCCCCAGTCGGCCAGCGTCTTCGAATAGAACTCCAGCCGCCCGCTCGGCGTGGGGAAGCCGCGCAGCGTCCTGTCGTCGACCTTGACGCCGACGAAGCGGCGGCCCTCGGCGTCGGCGTCGGGGGCGGGGACGGGGACGATGTTGGGCGAGGCGGGCTTCGGCGTCCGCGTGTAGACGCGGCCGAAGCGGTCCGTGCGCTCGTCCTCCAACTCGTCCGCGGGCACCTCCTGCTCGTAGAGCGCGCCGACCTTGCGGCCGATCTCGAACGCGCCGTAGCGGCGCATGAACTGGAGCGGCGTCAGTCCCTCCTCGGCGGCGCGCGCGGGCAGCCCCGGCACCGAGTGCTGGAAGATGTAGCCGTAGTAGTCGTCCACGCTCAGGCGCTCGCCCGGGCGCGCGGGCGACTCGGCGAACTTGCGTATCCCCATCGAGCCGTCGGGGTCGATGCGCCACGTGAGTTCGAGCCAGAACTCGTTCTCCTCCCAGACCTCGCCGGGGTTGACCTCGCGCGTGTCCCTGACCTCCTCGCCGAGGCGCTCGCGCGCGGCGCGCAGGACGGGCTGGCGGAAGCCGAGCCACTGGGCGTCGTGCGTCTCGTAGGAGTGTATGTCGTGGCGCTCGGAGCCGTGCCCCATCGGCAGCACGTAGTCGGCGAAGTAGGCCGTCTCGTTCCACGTCGGCGTCAGCGCGACGTAGCAGCCGATGAGGCTCTCGTCCTGCAAAACTTCTATCCAAGAGAAGCCGTCGGGGTTCGTCCACACGGGGTTGTAGACGCGCGTGAAGTAGGTGTCGACCTTGCCGCGGCCGTCCTTCAGAAAGTGCGGGAGCAGGAACGACAGCTCGTTCATCGCGAGCGGGTACTCGCGCGGCCACGTCAGCTCGTTCCAGCGCGGCGGGTGCGGCGGCGTGTAGACGGGCTTCGGGACGAACTTGTTCCACGCGTTCGGGAAGACGCCGCCCTCGGTGGCGACCGCGCCGAGCAGCGCGTTGACGAGAAAGAGCGTCCGCGCCACCTGCCAGCCGCCGCTGTTGCCCGAGGCGGCAGAGCGCCAGTTGTGGCTCGAAAACCTCGTGCCGGCGGTGGCGACGATGCGGGCGACCTCTTCCACCTGCCGCGCGTCGACGCCCGACTCCTTCGCCGCGTACTCGAAGGTGAACTCGGCGTAGAGGCCCTTGAGCACGTCCTCGAAGCCGTCGAAGCTCGTCTCAAGCTCCGGGTGCTCGACCGCCATGTACTCCTCCCAGTTCCACCAGCGGCGGACGAACTCGCGGTCGTAGAGGTCGTTCTGAATCAGGTGATTCGCGACCGCGAGCATGATGGCCGCCTCCGAGCCGGGGTAGGGCGAGACCCACACGTCGGCGTGCGTCGCCGTGTGCGACAGGCGCGTGTCGAAGACGATGAGCTTCGCGCCGCGCTGCTTGGCCTCTATGACGCGCTGCGCGTGCGGGTTGAAGTAGTGGCCGGATTCGAGGTGCGCGCTGATGAGCAGGATGACGTCTGCGTTGGCGTGGTCGGGCGAGGGGCGGTCGAGCCCCATCCAGAACTGGTAGCCGGCGCGCGCCGACGACGAGCAGATGTTGGTGTGCGAGTTGTGGCCGTCGACGCCCCACGCGGCGAGGATGCGCTCGGTGAAGCCGTCCTCGCCGGGGCGGCCGACGTGGTACATCACCTCGTTGTGCCTGTCCTCCGTGATGGCCTTGCGTATGCGCCCGGCGAGGTCGTCGAGCGCCTCGTCCCAGGAGACCTGCACCCACTTGCCCTCGCCGCGCCTGCCCGCGCGCTTGAGCGGGTAGAGGATGCGGTCGGGGTCCGTCACCTGGTTGAGCGTCGCCGGGCCCTTCGCGCAGTTGCGCCCGCGGCTGCCGGGGTGCTCGGGGTTGCCCTCGAACTTCCGCACGCCCAGCGTCTCCTTGTCGACGTAGGCGAGGAGCCCGCACGCCGACTCGCAGTTGAAGCACGTCGTCGGCACCAGCATGTAGCGCCGCTCCTTCTTCTCCGGCCACGCCCTCGACTCCAGCTCGACCCAGTCGTCCCAGCGCTCCTTCGGCGGGAACGCCGCCAGATGGATGCGGCTCGGCCCCGGGTAAAAAGTCTCGCCCCGCGCCTCGGTCTCCCTCCGCGCCGCGCTCACCCGCTCGTTCAGTTCTTTGAGGTTCATCTCTTTAAACTTCCTGCCGGCGGGAGAGTCCCGCCCCGGCCGCCCGCAGACTTCGCGCCCGCCCGCGCCGCCGCCATCTTCGCCGCCGCCCGAGTCTCTCCTCCCGTTAAGGACTTCGCTCGTTTAAGCGAGCGGCACGGCCTGACCCGCCTGGACGTAGGCGTGCTCGTGGAGCGCGAGGCCGACGAGCGCGGGCGGGACGGCCGCCAGCCCGAGCCACGGGGCGAAGACGGCCGCGAGCGTGAGCCCGACGCCCGCCCAGAAGAAGGCCGCGTAGCGCCCGCGCGTCATCTCCCACACGGCGAGGCGCGCGTGCGCCGTCGGGTGCGTGAGCGTCACCTCGCCCCAGACCATCAGCACGTGCGCGAGGCTCGACAGGCCGAGCGTCCACGCGAGCGGCGTGACGGCGGCGGGCTCAAGCCAGAGCGCGAAGGGCATGAGCGCCGCCGAGCCGAGCAGGAGCGACTGCACGAGCAGGTGCGGCGGCAGCAGCGGGTTCTGCCACAGGTCGCGCGCCTTCGCCTGCGCGAAGAGGTACGCGGTGTAGACGGCCGTCATCACGCCGAGCGGAAGTCCCGCCGCCATCAGCCACGCCTGCGCGCGCTCGCTCCCCGCCCACCCCGCCGCGAAGTGGAGCGCGAGGACGAGCGAGTAGCCCGCGATGACGAACGCGCCCTTGACCAGCCAGCTCCGCCACTGCGGGC
>DASVSK010000009.1:0-1865 GCA_036388135.1 Pyrinomonadaceae bacterium
AGTTATTCACCGACGTGTGCGTGTCGTCGGGCATGATGGTGTATCGCGGCTCGAAGAGCTTGCGGGTCACCTCGTCGTCGAGTTCGAGCATGTCCACGGAGGCGAAGGTCGTCGGCACGCGGTCGTGGTTGCGCAGGCACATCAGCCCGACGTAGTCGCTGCGGTACGGGTGGAACGCTTCCTCGTTGTGCCACCAGATGGTCTGCTTGCTGCCGGTGCCCATCTGCTCGTCCTCGTCGTCCTTAATCGGCAGGACTTCGTGTATCAGGCGTCCGCCCTGCTGCGTCGCCCAGCCGAAGACTTCGCCGAGCAGCGAGGCGCAGAGGAGGAACAACATCTCTTCCGCCAAAGTCGGCGAGATGCCGCCACGCGCCTTCCAGTGCTCCGGGGTCGGCCCTAGCGCCGAGTCGTCCAGGGGGTAGCCCGAGATGACGCAGACGCCCGGCGCGGGCTCTAATTGTTTGAAGTCGTTGAGGAAGCGGCGCACGCGCCGTGGCAATTCGTGCGCGAAGACAGGCACGTCCTTGAGGAAGCCCTCATCCTCCGTGGAACTGTACTTTGAAGTGAGTTCGGATAGCAGAGCGCGTACGGCGCTGACCTCGGTGGTGTCTAGTATGAGTCGTGACATGATGACCAGGCTCCTGTGAATTATTGCCCTGACGCACGCCGCCCGTGTGACGGCCTCGCAATTAAAAGGCGGCCGCCCGCCCCGCCGTGGGCACATTTTTCCGGCTGCGGCCGTTCGCTGGCGTGAGGGCGGCGCTGCGACATCGCTCTCGATCATTAAAAGCGTAGTCTCGGGGTAAAAGGGATCACCGGCGAAATTCTTTTGAAGCTGCGGGAGGCGGGCGAGACGCAACGGCGCAGCCAAGGGCTGTGTTGCAAAGATAGCCCCACGGCTATGCGGGCGGCGCAATGCTTCCGCTCGTTCCACTCGGCCGAGCGTGCCTTGGAAGGCGTTGAAGCGATGCACATGAGGAAGGGACAGGTCAGAGACAGACACAGCAAGACGCTGCTCGCAGCGGACTGCACGCGGGGTTGCGGGACGCGCGCGGCCCGGTACGACGCGGCCTGTCCGACATCGTTGACATCGCCCGCCCGGTGATATTATCTTTCCCGCGTTCGAGCCGACCGAGCCCCGTCCGGCGGTCTCCTCAAAGCCCGCTCGAATAACACATGTCGTCCGCCCGACCGGACCCAACCCGTTAATTTCACACTCTGAAAGTAAGGAGACAATTAGATGAACGGAGAAGTTTCGCGCCGTACATTCTTGCGTAGTTCACTGGCGGCGGGGGCCGCCGCGGTCGTCGGGTTCGACACAACGTTACGAGGCTGGGTGAGCGCGGCCGAGCTTCCGCGGGGGCGCTTCGCGCTGGCCGAGGGCTTCCCGTCGTTCGACGGCAGCCTGCTGACGGACAGCGCCTCGCTCGCCGCCGCCGCGGACGACTACGGCCACATGATTCACCGCCGGCCCTCGGCCGTGCTGAAGCCGGGTTCTGTGAGCGACGTAGTCGAGATGGTCAGGTTCGCGCGCCGGAACCGAATCAAGGTCGCCGCGCGCGGCCAGGGCCACAGCACGCAGGGGCAGGCGCAGGTGGAGGCGGGCGTGGTCATAGACATGTCAACCCTGGCCTCCGTCCGCG
Source organism: Pyrinomonadaceae bacterium (assembly GCA_036388135.1). GTDB lineage: Bacteria > Acidobacteriota > Blastocatellia > Pyrinomonadales > Pyrinomonadaceae > QHXN01. The sequence continues at coordinate 1,644 of DASVSK010000009.1, forward strand.
AGGTCAACCCGGCGGACGCGCTCGTCGAGGGCGGCGCGCGCTGGATAGACCTGCTCCAGCAGACCGTCCCGCAGGGGCTGACCCCGCCGACGCTGGTGGACTTCATCGAGCTGAGCATCGGCGGGACGCTCTCGCTCGGCGGCATCGGCGGCCAGTCGTTCCGTCACGGGCCGCAGGTCGACAACGTGCTTGAGTTGCAGGTCGTCACGGGCGAGGGGGAAC
>DASVSK010000010.1:0-5404 GCA_036388135.1 Pyrinomonadaceae bacterium
AACGGCCGCGTCTTCGTCCGCGAGGGGGCGCGCCAGACCGACGCGCAGCAGAGCAACAAGAATCTCCTGCTCTCTTCGGACGCGCGCGTCGACACCAAGCCGCAGCTCGAAATCTACAACGACGACGTGAAGTGCTCGCACGGGGCGACCGTCGGCCAGCTCGACGAGGACGAGCTGTTCTACCTCCTCAGCCGCGGCCTCCACCCCGACCTCGCGCGCAACCTCCTGACCTACGGCTTCGCCGAGGAGATCGTCGAGGGCATCAAGTTCGAATCCATCCGCGCGCAGCTCGACGGGGCGATACTGAACCGCCTGCAAGCGCGGCTGGAGGCGTAGGACTCAAGGGGCGGACGCCCGCCGTTAAAGAAGTTGAGCAGAGAGTTTGAAGAGATGATAGCGACAGAGAAGACAATCGAAGAGAATGGCGCGGCGCAGGGCGCGCCCGCCGCGTGGGACGTCGCGCGCGTGCGCGAGGACTTCCCCGTGCTGGGGCAGACGGTCAACGGCAAGCCGCTCGTCTACCTCGACAACGCCGCGTCGGCGCAGGTGCCCCGCATCGTCATCGAGCGCGGGTCGAAGTACCTGCGCGAGGAGCACTCGAACATCCACCGCGGCGTCCACTACCTGAGCCAGCGCGCCACCTCGGCCTACGAGGGCGCGCGCGAGAAGGTCAGGCGCTTCATCAACGCGCGGGAGGCGCGCGAGTGCATCTTCGTCCGCGGCGTCACCGAGGGCGTCAACCTCGTCATGCACGGCTACGGCCGGAAGTTCGTCGGCCCCGGCGACGAGGTCGTCGTCTCCGAGATGGAGCACCACTCGAACCTCGTCCCCTGGCAGATGCTCTGCGAGGAGAAGGGCGCGCGCCTGCGCGTCATCCCGATGAACGACCGCGGCGAGCTGATACTCGAAGAGTTCGACGCGCTGCTGAACGAGCGCACGCGGCTCGTCTGCGTCGGCCACGTCTCGAACTCCCTGGGCACGGTCAACCCGGTCAAGGAGATGACGGCGCGCGCGCACAAGCTTGGGGTGCCGGTGATGGTGGACGGGGCGCAGGGCGCGCCGCACCTCGCGGTCGACGTGCAGGATTTGGACTGCGACTTCTACGCCGTCTCGGGCCACAAGATGTTCGCGCCGACCGGCAGCGGCGTCCTCTACGGCAAGGCCGAGTGGCTGGAGAAGATGAACCCGTTTCTCGGCGGCGGCTCGATGATCCGCACCGTCACCTTCGAGCGGAGCACCTACGCGGCCATCCCCGACAAGTTCGAGGCCGGGACGCCCGCCATCGCCTCCGCCATCGGGCTCGGCGCGGCCATCGACTACCTCAACGGCATCGACCGCGCCGCGGCGCACGCGCACGAGCAGGAGCTGCTCCGCTACGCGACGGAAAAGCTCTCGGCGGTCGAGGGCGTCCGCATCATCGGGACGGCGCGCGAGAAGGCGAGCGTGCTCGCCTTCGTCCTCGACGAGGTGCACCCGCACGACGTCGGCACCATCCTCGACCAGGAGGGCATCGCCATCCGCGCCGGCCACCACTGCGCCCAGCCCGTGATGCAGCACTTCGGCGTGCCGGCCACGGCGCGCGCCTCCTTCGCCTTCTACAACACGAAGCAGGAGGTCGACACCCTCGTCGGCGCGGTGCAAAAAGTTATTGAGGTCTTTGCCTGAAAAAGAGTAGTCAGTAGACAGTAGTCAGTAGTCAGTAGCGCTCCGCGCCGCGCTCGCTGACACTGAAACCCGGACGATCCGCTGGCGACTGTATTTCTACTGACTACTGACTACTGACTACTGTCTACTGATTTTATGTCTGAACTGAGCGAGCTGTACCAGCAGGTCATCCTCGACCACAACAAGAAGCCGCGGAACTTCCAGAAGCTCGAAGGCGCGAACCGCGTCTCGGAGGGTTTCAACCCGCTGTGCGGCGACCAGCTCACCGTCTACATGCTGATGGACGGGGGCGTGGTGCGCGACCTGAGCTTCGTCGGGACGGGCTGCGCCATCTCGAAGGCGGCGGCGAGCATGATGACGCAGGCCGTCAAGGGGAAGACGCGCGAGGAGGCGCAAGTCCTCTTCGGCGAGTTTCACCGGATGGTGACGGGCGAGCTGGACGAGGAGGCGGAGCCCAACCAGCTCGGCCGCCTCAAAATCTTCGCCGGCGTCCGCGACTACCCCGCCCGCGTCAAGTGCGCCAGCCTCGCGTGGCACACGATGCACGCCGCGCTCGAAGGCGAAGAGTCCGCGACGACCGAGAACCTCGGCCCCGACATCACGCAGCCCGCCGCTTAGGAGTGAGAGGGCTCCGGGTTCTGGGTGGAAGGGCGGACTCTCGCCGGAACCTTAAACCCGGAACCCTCTCCTTTTGAGTTCGCCTCCGACTCGCGCTAATATCTCCGTCATCAACCGCACTTCGGAGTCCAAGGCCCGCATGAACATCCGTACAATCGAGCTGCGCGAGATACGCCTGAGACTCGTCCACTTCTTCGAGACGAGCTTCGGGCGCACCATCGAGCGCCGCATCATGCTCGTCCGCGTCGAAGACCGCGACGGGGCGGAAGGCTGGGGCGAATGCACCGCGGGCGAGGGGCCCTTCTACAGCGAGGAGTGGGTCGATTCCGCCTGGGAGGTGACGCGCCTCTTCCTCGCGCCGATGGTGCTGGGGCGCGAGGTCGAGCGGGCGGCCGACGTCGGCGCGCTGATGCGGCGCGCGCGCGGCAACCGCATGGCGAAGGCGTCGGTCGAGACTGCCTGCTGGGAGCTGGAGGCGAAGCGCGCGGGCGTCCCGCTCTGGCGGCACCTCGGCGGCGCGCAGCCGGAGATCGCCTGCGGCGTCTCCATCGGCATCCAGGACACGCACGAGGAGCTTCTGGAGAAGATAGAGCGGGAACTCGCCGCCGGCTACCAGCGCATCAAGATTAAGATAAAGCCGGGCTGGGACAGGGACGTCGTCGAGCGCGTGCGCGCGCGCTTCCCCGACGTGCGGCTGATGGTGGACGCCAACTCCGCCTACACGCTCGAAGACGCGCCGCTTTTGCGCGCGCTCGACGAATACGGCCTGATGATGATCGAGCAGCCGCTCGCCCACGACGACCGCGAAGACCACGCGAAGTTGCAGCGTCAGATAAAGACCCCCGTCTGCCTCGACGAGTCCGTGCGCTCGGCCGATGACGCGCGCAAGGCTCTGGAGCTGGGCGCGTGCCGCGTCGTCAACGTCAAGCTCGGCCGCGTCGGCGGGCACGGCGAGGCCGCGCGCGTCGAGTCGGTCTGCCGCGAGGCGGGCGTGCCCGTCTGGTGCGGCGGCATGTTGGAGTCCGGCATCGGCCGCGCGCACAACATCGCGATGGCGACGCTCAGAGGCTTCACGCTCCCCGGCGACGTCTCGGCCAGCTCGCGCTACTGGGCCGAGGACGTCATCGAGCCTGCGGTCACCGTCACGCCGCGCGGGACAATCGTCGCGCCCGACGCGCCGGGGCTCGGCTTCCAAATCAAGCACGGCCTCGTCGACCGCCTGACGGTTCGCCGCGAGACACTGACCGCCGGATGACGGCGACGCCACCGGCCGCGGGTTGCGGCCCGTCAATAATTCCCACATGAGTTTCGAGCCGAACAGTTCAGACTCCGGGCGGCTGCTGCGCCACTTCGAGGCGAGGCGGGGCGCGATTCTGTCGCTCGCGCGCGAGCTTTGCGAGATAGAGTCGCCGTCCGGCGACGGCGAGGGGAGCGCCGCCGCCGTCAGCCTGCTCGCGGGCGCGGCCGAGGCGCTCAAGGTCGCAGACTCCGTCGAGCGCACGCCCGCGCCCGGCGGCTACGGCGAGCACTTCGTCCTGCGCGCCTTCGGCGACTCCGCCGATTCCGGCGGGCGCACCCTGCTCGTGCTCGGCCACACGGACACCGTCCACCCGCGCGGCACGCTGGCCGAGAGGCCCTGGCGCGAGGCGGAGGGGCGCATCCACGCGCCGGGCGTCTACGACATGAAGGCCGCCTGCGCCGTGGCGCTCGAAGCGCTGGCCGCGTGCCGCGCGCTGGGCTTCGGCACGCGCCGCCCCGTGGTGCTGCTCCTGACTTGCGACGAGGAGTCCGGCAGCTTCAGCGGGCGCGAGCTGGTCGAGCGCGAGGCGCGGAGGGCGGAGGCGGTGCTGGTGCTGGAGCCGCCCGCGCCGGGCGGGCGCGCGAAGACGGCGCGCAAGGGGACGGGGCTGTTCAGGCTCGGCGTCGAGGGCCGCGCGGCGCACGCGGGGCTTGAGCCGGAGAAGGGCGTGAGCGCCGTGCTCGAAATCGCGCGCCAGGTCGAGCGCGTCGCTTCGCTCGCGCGACCAGAGGCGGGCACGACCTTAAACGTCGGGACGATTTCGGGAGGCACGAGCGCCAACGTCGTCGCGGCCGAGGCGTCCGCCGAGATAGACGTGCGCTTCGGCACGCGCGAAGAGGCGCGTCGCGTCGAAGAGGCGATTCGCGGGCTGCGGCCGTTCGACGGGCGCGCGCGGCTCAAGGTCGGCGGCGGCATCAACCGCCCGCCGATGGAGCGAACGCCGGCCGTCGCCGCCCTCTTCGGCAAGGCGCGGGGACTGGCCGCGTCGCTGGGGCTTGAGCTGGGCGAGGCGAGTGTGGGCGGGGCCTCGGACGGTAACTTCGCCGCCGCGTGCGGCGCGGCCGTGCTCGACGGCCTCGGCGTGGACGGCGACGGCGCGCACGCCGCGCACGAGCACATCCACGCCGACGCGGTCGCGCGCCGCGGGGCGCTTCTGGCCGCGCTCGTCGCAAGCCTTTGACCTTGAGCGGAGGTGCGCAGGTTTGGCCGTGAGGTTTTGCCGGGCCGAGACCGTCGAGCAGGTCGAGCAGGCGCGCGGGCTCTTCCGCGAGTACGAGGACTCGACCGGCGTCGACCTCTGCTTTCAGAACTTCGCCGGGGAGCTGGCGTCGCTCCCCGGCGACTACGCGCCGCCGTCGGGGCGTCTGATTCTCGCCTACGCCGCGGGGGAGCCCGCGGGCTGCGTCGCGCTGCGGAGGCTGGGGGAGGGCGTCTGCGAGATGAAGCGCCTCTACGTGCGCCCGTCCTTCCGCGGCACCGGCCTCGGCCGCCGGCTCGCCGAGGCCGTCATCGAAGAGGCGGCCGGAATCGGCTACGAGAGGATGCGACTCGACACGCTGCCCACGATGCGCGGGGCCATCGCGCTCTACCGCGCGCTCGGCTTCCGCGAGATCGAGCCGTACCGCTTCAACCCCGTCGGAGGCACGCTCTACATGGAGCTGAACCTGCGCTGACGCCCGACCGACAGACCGCGAGAGCCAAACTATGACTGCCAGCCACACTTTCGTCAGACTGTTTCTCGTCCTGCTGTTCCTCGCCTCGCCCGCCGCGCCGCTGTTCGACGGCGCGTGCCCGAGCGGCGTCGCGCGCGCGGCGTCGCGC
>DASVSK010000011.1:0-4042 GCA_036388135.1 Pyrinomonadaceae bacterium
CAGCCGGGAGCCGGAACGTGCGGTCGGCGCCCTCGGCCTCCGTCGTGTGGTCGAAGCCTGCTGCGACGACCACCACGTCCGCCCTCGCGGCGAGCGCCTTCGCTTCGGGGCTGACCATCTCGCCCCGGCGCTGAATGCCGAGCTGCATCCGCGTCCCCAGCCGGCCGAACTTGCCGCGCTGTTCGAGCACGATCTTGTGCGCGCCCGCCCCCAGGTCGAGCGTCGTCTGGCGGACGAGCGCCCGCGTCTCCGTCCAGTTGTCGAAGACGAGCCGGTCGTCCACGTGCAGGCGGAAGAAGCCCGCGTCCTCGCCGGTCGAGGCCGCGAAGACCTCGAACTTGCCCGCGGCCTTCGGGGTGAAGTAGCCCGTCCAGCGCGACGAGAGCGCCTGCGGGGGGAACAGCCTCGCCTGGCGGCTGAAGTTGACGCGCGGCTCGACGCGCACGACGGCCGGCTCGCCCCGCAGCTCGTGGTTGGCGAAGTACTCGCCGCGGAGCCCCGCCTCGCCGCCCGCCGCGGTCGTCGAGAACTCGGTCGCCTCGGCCATCTCGCCCGGCGTCCGCAAGCCCCGCGCGTAGTGGACGGGCGTCGAGACGCCGAGGCGGTTGCTCAAGCCTTCGAGGAAGCTGACGGCGGCGAACGGCTCGACGCGCCCGCTGCCGCCGCCCATCGGCACGGCCGGGTAGGCGTTCGGCCCGATGACGGCGACGGATTTGACCTTCCGCCCGCCGAGCGGGAGCAGCGCGCCGTCGTTCTTCAACAGCACCATGCTCTCCCGCGCCGCTTCGAGCGCGACGCGGCGGCCGTGCTGGTTGAGGCGCGGGACGGAGAGGTCGGTCTGTTCGCGGTCGAGCCAGCCGAAGCGCGCGGCCGTGCGGAGTATGCGGCGCACCTTGTCGTCAATCGTGGCGACGGAGACCCTGCCCTGCTCGACGGCCGGCAGAAGGTTCTTCCGGCTCATGTGGACGCCCGAAGGCATCTCCAAATCCTGCCCGGCGTTGGCGGCGGCCACGCCGTCGTATGTCCCGCCCCAGTCCGACATCAGCACGCCGTCGAAGCCCCACTCGCGCTTGAGCAGCTCCGACTGCAAACGGCCGCTCTGCGAAGCGTGCTCGCCGTTGACGAGGTTGTAGCTGCTCATCACCGCGCCGACGCGCGCCTCTTTGACCGCGGCCTCGAAGGCGGGGAGGTAGATTTCGCGGAGCGTCCGCTCGTCGACCACCGAGTCGGTGTTGTGACGGTCGAACTCGGAGTTGTTGGCGGCGAGGTGCTTGACCGTGGCCGCAACCCCCTGCGACTGGACGCCGCGGACGTAGCCGACCGCGACGCGCGCGGCGAGGAAGGGGTCTTCGCCGAAGTACTCGAAGTTGCGCCCGTTCAGCGGCGAGCGGTAGATGTTGACGCCGGGGCCGAGCAGGAAGTGGACGCCCTTCGCGCGCGCGTCGCGGCCTATCTCGGCGGCGACGCGCTCGACGAGCCCCGCATTCCAGGTGGCCGCCATCGCGACGCCGCTCGGCATGGCCGTGGCCGGGCCGAAGTTGCGCACCCCGTTCGGCCCGTCGGCCATCTTCAGCCGCGGCAGCCCCACGCGCCCCAGCGCGCGCACGTAAAAGTCGTCGACGCCGCCGAGCAAATCTATCTTCTCTTCGAGCGTCATCCGCCCGAGCATCTCCACGACCCGCCGCTCGACGGCGGCCTCCCCGCCCGGCGCGGGGCGCGCCTGACCCGCGGCGCGCGGCGCGGGCGTGAGCGCCAGCGCGACGACGGCCGCGAGAAGTTTCGACGTGTGACCTGACTTCATCCTTGCGCGTCCTTTTGTCGCCGCCGTTGACAGCCCGGCCCGCCCGCCGCACACTGCGGCGAAACGGCCCGCACGGGTCGGCGGCCTTCGAGTCCGGATGGGAAGCAAATGGCGATGAGCGACTCTGTTCTGTCTGTCCCGGAACAACTGTGCGACGTGGCGAACAGCCTCTACGAGCGCGGCTACGCGCACGGCTCGACCGGCAACATCTCGGCGCGCGTCGGCGACGAGGTCTGGGTCACGCCCACGGGGCGGCCCCTGCGCGGACTCGCGCCCGAGCGCCTGGCGCGCGTCGACCTCGGCGGCGCGCTGCTCAACGAGAACAGCCCCTCGAAAGAGCACCCCTTCCACACGGCCATCTACCGCCGGATGGCGGGCGCGCGCGCCGTCGTCCACCTGCACTCGACCTACGCGGTCGCGCTCTCCTGCCTCGAATCTTTCGCGGGCGACGAATCCCTGCCGCCGCTCACGCCCTACTACTTCATGCGGGTCGCGCCGCTGGCCGTGCTGCCTTACTTCCGCCCCGGCTCGCCCGCGCTGGCTGAGGCCGTCGAAGGCGCGGCCGCCGCCGGGCGTCACTCGATGCTGCTGCGCAACCACGGCCTCATCTGCGCCGGCTCCACGCTCTCGGAGGCGGCCGACCGCGCCGAGGAGCTTGAGCAGACGGCGCGGCTGCACTTCATCCTTCGCGGCGAGAAGACCCGCGCCCTCTCGCCCGCCGACGTTCAAGAGCTACTGGATACCGTTGTCGGAAAGAAGAATTAACATGGATGGACAGGAGGGACAGGATTGGGAATTAAGATTTCAAATTTGAAATTTCAAGTCCTTAATTCCTTACCCTGTCCCTCCTGTCCGTCCATGTTAATTAACTCTTCCTGTGCCCGGCGCGGCTCAGGAGATGCGTGCGAGCCATTCGGTGTCGCGCCCGCCGGCCGTCTCCAGTGCGTCCAGAGCCTGTTCGAGCGTCCACCCGCGGTGGACGAGGCCGCCCGCGGCCTCGGCGGCGGCTAAGGGGTCACCGTCGCCGGGGAAGAGGACGTTGCGGCCGACGAGCGCGCCGCGCACGTTCGGCCCGGCCTTCAGCCCCGCGGCCAGCTCGCCCAAAAACGGGCGCACGTCGCCGACCGGCTCTCCGCCGAGGAGCAGGATGGGCAGCGTCGTCGAGCGCGCCACCATCTCGTAGTTCTCGCAGTAGGGCAGCTTGAGCCAGACGTAGCGGCTGCTGTCGCCGAGCGCGGCGGCCGCGCCCGCCGTCCGCGTCAGCTCCTCCGCCGTCTTGATGATTCGGTAGCCCCCCTCCACGCGCTCGACCGGCAGCGACTCCAGAAACATCGGGAGCCGCAGCGCCGTCTGCTCCGAGACGGCGCGCGCCGTGGCGAGCAGCGTCTTGAGCGAGTCCGGCTCGGAGTCGCAGAGGCGCAACAGCACCTTCGTCCCGTCGAGCCGCCACTCGGCGCAGGCCGCAGGGCTGGGGCCGCTCATCGGGTCGTCAATCTCCCAACTGCTCCCGAGCAGGCCCGCGCGGTTGAGGCTCGCGACGAGCAGCTTACCGTCGAGGAACCCCCCGCCGCCCGCGCGCCGCATCAGCTCGTGGATGACGAGCAGGTCTTCGATGATGTCCATCGTGGCGAGCACGCCGTCCACCACGTCGCTCTGCAACACGCGCAGCGTCCGCGCGAGGTACTCGCGGCGGTCGGCCATGCGGAGCGCGTCGCCGCCGACGCGCGTCACGCGCCGCGCCGGGTGGTCGGAGGCGAGGATGTTGAGCCGCCCCGTCGGAGCCACGCTCTCGCGCCGCCTGCGCTCTCTGGCGACCCTCATCGGCAGCTCCGGGTCGCTCACACGCAGCTCGGTCACCTGCTCCAGTATCGACGACGGGAGAAACTCTTTCGCGTTGAATGACAAACTCTAAAACCCTCCTCTTTGTTCTATGAAAGCCAGAGCCTCCTGCTCTCGGGGCATGAAGTTGGCGCAGCCGTGGCGGGTGACGACGATGGCCCCGCAGGCGTTGCCCATCCGAGCCGCGCGGTGCCAGTCCCACCCCTTGAGATAGCCGTAAAGGAGTCCGCCCGCGAAGGCGTCGCCCGCGCCGAGGACGTTCAGGACTTCGACGGGGAACGTCGCGGCCTCGACCGTCTCGCCGCCGCGCGCGAAGACGAGCGTGCTCCGCGCGCCGCGCTTGACGACGAGCGCCTCCGGCCCCCCGGCCAGCAGCTCCTCGGCCGCGCTACTCAACAGGTC
>DASVSK010000012.1:0-3266 GCA_036388135.1 Pyrinomonadaceae bacterium
CCCAGGCCCTCACACCTCGGTCGACTCGTACCAGCCCCGCGGGACTTCCGTGATGCGGCGCTCGGCCGCGCGCTCGGCGACGTCGGAGACGAAGTTGACGAGCGTCAGGCGGCCGCCCTCCCGGTAGCGCGGCTCGACCGAGTCGCGCAGCTCGCGCGTGTAGGCCGAGACGCCGCAGCCGGTCTTGAAGAGCACCAGCCGCTCCGTGTCGCCGTGCTTGAGCAGCCACGCGACCTTGCGCATCGAGACCATCCCGCACTCGCCCCAGAAGAGGAAGCGAGCGCCCGCGCGCGGCCCGCCGCCGCCGTCGTTCAAGGCCACGAGGTCGGGCTTGTAGCGCAGCCCGACCGGCAGCTCGATTTCCAGCGCCGGGTAACGCGCCGCGAACATCGCGAACCCAAGCGCCTTCATCAGCACGTGGCCGTAACTCTCACCCCTCCGCTGCCAGAGGCGGACGCGTCTTCCGGCCAGCTCGAAGTCGTAAAGCATTCAAAAGTCGTGACCTTTGACCCGAAGGGCGGCAGGTAAACCCCTACCCCGAAAGTCCGCCGAACCCTCAAACTAAAACCGGGAAATCGGATTCTATCGTGTCGGCCGCCGCCTGTCACCCGGAAGGGTGAAGGGGTTGATTCATTGATTCATCGGCTCATTGATTCAATGAAGAAATGACCCGATGAATCAATGAATCAACCCCTTCAGTCGGCGAAGGCGACGGTCAGCTCGCGGAGGGTGGCCGAGTCGGAGGCGTCCTGTTCGGCGGACTCCTCGCGGTTGACGTGTCGGTAGAGGATGTCGCGCTGCTGCGGGCGGAAGCCGGCCTCGCGGATGAGGTAGCGCAGCGTCTTCTCGTCGGCGGTGTTGTGCGCGCCGGCCGCCGAGACGACGTTCTCCTCGATCATAATCGAGCCCATGTCGTCCGCGCCGAACCTGAGCGCCACCTGCCCGAGCCTCAGGCCCTGTGTCAGCCAGGACGACTGTATGTGCTCCACGTTGTCGAGGAAGAGGCGCGAGACGGCGAGCATGCGGAGGTAGTCCATCCCGGTCAGCTCCTCCTTGATGCGGCGGCCGAGCGCCGTGTTCTCGCGCTGGAACGTCCACGGGATGAAGGCAGTGAAGCCCCCCGTCTCGTCCTGCAAGTCGCGTATGCGCTGGAGGTGGCGGACGCGGTGCTCGGTGCGGTCGCCGATGCCGAACATCATCGTCGCCGTCGTGCGCAGGCCGACGCGGTGCGCCGCGCGCATCACCGCCAGCCACTCGTCCGTCGTGCATTTCGTCGAGACGCGCCTGCGCACCTCGTCGTCCAGAATCTCGCCGCCGCCGCCCGGCATGCTGTAGAGCCCGGCCTCCTTCAGCCGGCCGAGAATCTCCTCGTAGGAGAGCTTCGAGATGAGGTGGATGTTGTGTATCTCGGGCGGCGAGAAGCAGTGGAGCTGAAAGTCTGGGTAGCGGGCGTGGAGCGTGCGCAGGAGGTCTTCGTACCACTCCAGCCCAAAGTCCGGGTGCAGCCCGCCCTGCATCAGCACGCCGGTGCCGCCGAGCACGATGGTCTCGTCGATGCGCGCGCAGATGTCCTCGACCGTCCTGACGTACGTGTCGGGCTTGCCCGGCCGCCGGTAGAAGGCGCAGAAGGTGCAGACGACGTTGCAGACGTTCGTGTAGTTGATGTTGCGGTCGATGATGTAGGTGACAACCTCGGAAGGGTGCTTGCCCCGCCGCACCTCGTCGGCCGCCACGCCCATGCGCGCGACGTCGTACGACTCAAGCAGCGTCGCGCACTCCTCCGCGCTCATGCGCCCGCCCGCCAGCACGCGGTCTAGAATCGGTTGAATGTCTGTCATCGTCTTTTAAGTTAGCCGGCCTGCTTTCGGCCCGGCGCGGGCCGAATCGCAAATTTCAAATTCGGAACGTCAAATCCGCATTCTGCCAGCCGCGCCGGCCGCGCGCTCGGCGTGAAAGTACGGCTTTCGCTAAAGTTTTTAAGGGCGTCTCCCGCCACGGCCTTTCGGCCTCAATCTTATTCAACATCCGTGCCGAGGAACTTCAGCGGGCGCAGAGACTCCGTGACGCCGTGCTTGTGCGCGAGGCGGAAGAAGAGTTCGAGGCCGGCGCGCATCTCCTCGTCCAGCTCGAAGGCTATGTTGCGGGTCAGGTAGTGGACTAGCTCCTCGCGCGGGCGTCCCAGTTCCCCCTCGTAAACGTCGACTATCTCTTCGACGCTCGCCAGCCCCTCGTCGCGCGCGCCCGCGAAGTCCACCGCGCGCACGCGCCCCGAAGCCCCCTCCTGCGCCATCCACATCGCGAAGACGAACCCGAGCCCCGTGTGCTCGCGCCACAGCGCCGCCATGTCGTAGACGCGCAGGCCGCGCCGCTCGAAAGTCATCGCCGGGTCGCCGATGACCAGCGCCGCGTCGTGGCGCGCGAGCATGCGCCCGAGGTCGGGCTCCGCCTGTTCGAGCCGCGGCGCGCGCCCCAGAAACTCGCGGCAGATGACCTCGACGAGCGCGGCCGACGTCCGCGACTCCGTGCTGAGCGCGACCGAACTTACTTCTTCGAGCCGCGCGCCGCGCGTGACCAGGACGACGCTGTGAACCTCCGCGCGCGCGCCCACGCAGACGCCCGGCACTAGCGACGTCTCGGGCAGACGCTGGTACTCGATGACGGGCACGAGCGCCGCCTCGACCTGCCCCCGCGCGAGCATGTCGGCGCAACGCGCGGGCGCGGTGTCGGTCAGCAGCTCGACCTCGCCGCGCCGCCGCCCGCGCGCGAAGCTCCATATGAGCGGCGCGGTGTTCAAATAGCTCGACGCGGCCACGCGCGGCGCGCCGCCGACCGCCGAAACTCTCTCCGCCTCTTCCCTCAACGCTTCTCCGGACGTCATCCTTTAACAGCCGGCACGATGCTAACCCACGCAGATGCGCCCCCGCAAGAAGTCGCCCCTCCGCCGCCCGGCCCTCCGTTGACAGTCACCCGACCCGCCCTTACCATGCACTTCACTCATGCGGATTTACGACATCAGCGTGCCCGTCGCGCCGGGCGAGACGCCGACCTATCCGGGCGACCCCGGGCTGGAAGTCGGCTCCTGGAACGCCATCTCGCGCGGCGACGCGGCGAACGTCACGGTGCTCAATTTCGGCGCGCACACGGGGACGCACGTCGACGCCCCCGCGCACTTCATCGAGGGCGCGCCCGGCCTCCCCTCCCTCCCGCTCGACGCGCTCGTCGGCGAGGCGCGCGTCGTTGAAGTTCCGCCCGACGCCCTCGCGGTC
>DASVSK010000013.1:0-6982 GCA_036388135.1 Pyrinomonadaceae bacterium
CGTCAACGATGACATAGACGGCCAGACGCGCCCCGGCCCTCCGGGCTCGGTCAACGGCGGCGGCACCGCCCCTGACCTCGGCGCGGACGAGTTCGACGGCGGGCCGACGGTCGTGTCTCCAACGCCGACCCCGACGCCTACGCCTATCCCGACTCCGACTCCGATTCAAATCGTCGTCAACGACGCAAGGGAGTCTGAGCCCGCTTCCGCCACACGCCGGATGCTCTTCACCGTGACCCTCTCGCAGCCGGCCACGGGCGGGGGCGTCTCCGTCAACTACGCGACGGTCTCGGGCGGGCCGACGCCCGCGACGAGCGGCACCTCGTGCGACGGAACTTCGGATTACTTGACAACGTCAGGCACGCTCGTCGTCCCCGACGGCTCGCGCCTCGGCACCGTGCCCGTGACAGTCTGCGCCGACAACGTCGCGGCCGAGCCCGACGAGACGCTGCTGCTGAACATCTCGGGCGCGACCTCCGGCACCATCGCCGACGCGCAGGCCACGGGCACCCTCACGGCCGCCAACCCGCCGGGAGCCTTCATCATCTCGGAGCTGAGGACGACGGGGCCGGCCGGTGCGGGCGACGACTTCGTCGAACTCTACAACAACACGAACTCGCCGTTGACGGTCGCGGCCTCCGACGCCTCGGCCGGCTACGGCGTCTTCAAGATGGGCGCGCACTGTAACGCGACGCCCGTGCATGTCGCCACCATCCCGAACGGGACAATCATCCCGGCGAGGGGTCACTACCTTTTGACGGGCAGCTCGTACAGCCTCGGCTCATACGCGGCGGGCGACCAGACGCTCATCTCCGACATCGGGGATGATCAGAACGTCGCGGTCTTCTCGACGGCGAACGTCTCCAACCTCTCGACCGTCACGCGCCTGGACGGCGTCGGCTTCGGCACGAACGTCAACGCGGGCTCCGCCGGCTTCGCCGCGCGCCAGCCCGTCGGGAAGGGCGTCCGGGTGGGCGTGTTGAGCGCGGCCGGCCCGAGCGGCGTCTGCCACCTGCTGAGCGAGGGCAACAACCTGCCGGCGGTCTCGGGCTCGACGACCGAGCATTCGTTCTTCCGTAAGGGGTGTGACTACGTGGGCGGGGTAGGTTGCGCCGCGAACGGCAACCCGAAGGACTCGAACGACAACACCGCGGACTTTATGTTCGCCGACACGCAGGGGACGTTTATCCCCGGCGTCGTGCAGCGCCTCGGCGCGCCGGGGCCGGAGAACTTGTTCTCGCCGATCAGGCGCGACACGTCGGGCATCGGCGCTCCGCTTCTGGACAGTTCGGCGGCCTCGTCGTCGCACCCGAATCGCACCCGCAGCTTCACGTCGAACCCCGGTCAGAACTCGACGTTCGGCACGCTGAGCATCCGCCGAAGGGTGGTGAATTCGACGGGCGGCAACGTCACACGCCTGCGGTTCCGCATCATTGAACTGACGACTTTCCCAAGCGCGGGCGGGGGGCTGGCGGACCTGCGCGCCTTGAGCTCGGTGGCGGCGAGCGTCGGCCCCGTCAACGACGCGGCGACCTGTGCGGCCTCCGGGGCGGCCCCCCCACCGTGCACGGTGACGGTGCACGGCACGACTCTGCAAGAGCCCCCGGCGCAAGGCAATGGCGGCGGGGGCAACTCGACGCTCTCGGTCGGGACGATCACGACGGGGACGCCTCTGGCCGACGGCGCTAGCCTCAACGTGCAGTTCGTGCTGGGTATCGAGACGACCGGCACCTACCGCTTCTACATCATCATCGAAGCGCTTCCGTAAACCATCCACCTCTTAAGCCTGGACTAACGTAAAGAAGCCCGCGCTCCGAAAGGGGGCGGGCGTCTTCAGACAGAGCGCTGATGGAGAGAATATTGCGAAGGACGAATTAGGTGTTTACGGTATTACTCGGAGTCCTATAATTACGTTAGAGATACTTGGCAGAAAGCGAAGCCGCTCCGGGGGTAGACCTAGAGCGGCTTCATCTCTTCCACGCTGCCTGCAAGAGATTATCGTCGAGTCTCAGTTTCAAACTCGACTCACTGGAGGCTAAGGAGGACGAGTATCTCGCCCTTGCCTCCCGCCAGCGACTCCAGCGCCTTGCCGATGAGCGTGCCGGGGCGGTGGATGGGCACCCCGCCCAGGTCGAGCGGCTGCGAGCGCATGGCAACGCCGGGCGTCCCGCTCGTCACCAGCAGGTCACCGACTTTGATTGCCCCGCGCGTGGCGTCCACTTTGACCTTGACGCGCCCCGTCGTCGCCACCAGCGCCTTACCCTCGCCCGCCTCTCCGAGCGTCAGGCCGGGCCTCGCCGAGATGACGTCTGCCACCGCCGTGTCGTATGAGGCCGTCGAGGCCAGCACGTGGTTGGCGCGCTCGGGGTCGAGGACGACGACCATACCGGCCTCCAGCTTCTGCGTCGTGGGAACCCACTCGGCGACGTCCTGATATTTGGCGTTGATATTTCCGTCGACGCGGATATTCCCCACCACGTCGAGCGCCTCGGTTGGGGCGGCGTTCCCGACCCCTACCCTGCCGCCGACCACGGTCATCGCGGCCGCCCCCGCCCCCGCCTGGAGCAGCAGCTTGCCGGACGTAGAGCGCAGCACTAGATCGCCCGACACCGCCGTCGCGCTCCAGTGCCCCGGGCTCAGCGCGAGCCCTAACGCCCCGCCGTCTCTAGCGCCGTCGAAGAGATTGTAGCCGGGGGACGCCTGCGAGGCCGATGAGCCCTCCACCCGGACGCCGGAGCCCGGCGTCACCACCCTCACATGGAGAGGGTTGGCCGGGGCCGTAGTGCCAACGCCGACGTTGCCGTCTCTGTCGATGAGGAATCTCGTCCCCTCGTCCGCCCAGTTGTCGCCCCTCTGCGTGACGCCGAAGACGCCCGATGCGCTGTTCGTAATCGCCCACCTCAAGTTGCCATTGGTGAAGCCAGACATCCTGTAGATGTCACCATCCACGGGGCCGGCGGTGACGATCCCGGCCGTGTGCAGTTTTGAGACCGGCGTGGTCGTGCCGACGCCGACGTTGCCCGTGTTGGTGTTGCTGATGTTGTTGCCACTCGTCGCCCACTGCGCCGAGGCCGCGCCGGGCAGGCACAGCGCCAGCAGCACAAACATCGCTAAGGATACGACACGTGGCGCCATGCCGCGTGAGGGTTGTTCCGTTCTGGTAGTCATTTGAGCTTTCCTCTCCCTGGTGGATGTGAGTTCGACGTAGGGGAAGTGATTCGCTTATGGCTACGGGGTGCGGCCGGGCCAGACCCCGGCTCGCCCGTCGACAAGATATACCCGCGGGCGCCGGGTAGTATGTACGAATTGGTTCGGCCGACGTAATGAACATTAGACGACGTGGTAATGAAAAAAGGGTCCCGTCTGAGGCCCTTCGCACAAGATGTTATGGCGGTGCTTTTTCCGTAGATAGCACGGCAGTGTTGCAAGAAATATCGTGAGGTGAGAAAGGGTTGGTGACGGCCGTCATCAAGCAGCAATCTCGAACAAGCCTTTAACGAACTTCGCCTGCCCGATTGCGTCCCTTCCTCATCATGTTTATCGATTCAATGCCTTCGAGTGTTCGCCCCGCAGTGTGAAAGCTCTTAAAGCATTGCGATGCTCGCACCTTCTTCTTGACGAAGCGGTGATCCTGTTCGATTACGTTGTTAAGGTATTTCACACGCCGCAGTGTGCAGTCCTTCGGCACGATTCGCTTGTCTTGTGAAGTGGTGAGTGCATCTGGATAGGCAGCTTTCTTATCCACGCTGATGGAGAGCGGCAGGCGAGGGTGCCCCGCCCTCATCATCTTCTTAAAGAACCGTTTCGCCGCGGAAACGTCTCGCTTAGCGCTGAGCATGAACTCAATCGTATTACCTTCTTTGTCCACGGCGCGGTACAGATACTTACACGTTTTCCGACCTTGATGTAGGTCTCATCGATACGATAAGAAGTGCCGCTCATCTTCAAATGTTGACGTATGCGCTTATTGATTTCAGGTGCGTACCTCTGTACCCAACGAAACACGGTTGAGTGATCTACGTAGAGGCCGCGCTCTTTCATCATTTCTTCTACATCTCGATAAGATAGCTGGACCCGCAATACCATCTGACGCACAACAGGATGACATCCGGCGCGTAGTGCCTCCATTTGAAGGGCGCGGAGTTACGATTCGTGAATAGACCTGACGGTATAATGTGATAGAACGTAAGGGAGGTATAATAGCCGGAAAGCTATTTTTGCAACACAGCCGCTTCACGCGGATCTCAAGATAGCGAACTCGGGTGACGTACGTGCCGAACTCCGAAATAGGGACACATCTGAGCCGCCGAACCCGCGGCGGCCTTAGGGCGGGGGTGAGGATTATTGTCCCCGTGCTCGTCGTCCTCGGCACGCTGTTGCTGACCGTTTTGACCGACCGCGTGGTCGGCTTATTTATTGAGAAGCCTGTGGACGCCGCCGGGTTGATCTTCCCGCCCGGCTCGTCGCTCACGTACCGGACGCCAGAGTTCACTTTCACGGCGGAGATCAACCGGCTGGGTTTCCGCGACCGCGAGTTCGCGCCCGCGAAAGGGGCGGGGACGAGGCTCCTGGCCGTCGGCGACTCGTTCACCTACGGGTGGGGCGTGGGCGTCGAGCAGTCATGGCCGAAGCTGCTGGAAGCGGGCCTGCGGGGGTCGGGGCGCGACGTGGAGGTCGCCAACCTGGGACAGCCCGGTGCTTCTCCGGTCGTGTACGCGCAGACCGCGGCCAGGGCGATCCCTTTACTGAAGCCTGACGTCGTCATCGTCGGCGTCACACAGGGCGACGACCTGGCGCAGTTAAAGGGTGGGGATGAGCCGCCGCCGGAGGCAGTCAGCGGTGGGCAGGAGGCCGCGGGCGAACCCGGGCCGGGGGGCGGGGCAAGGTTGGCCGGCATCGTCTTCGGGCGACTATACCCGAATGTTCTGTTCCTGCTGCGGAGGCGTGCCGTCAGCAGGCAGGACGTAAACCTCGAATGGAAGAGTCAGGCGGAGAGGGTGTTGCAAACCCTGTCGCCCGAGGAGAGGGCGCGGTTCGAGCAACTCGACCAGGAGGTCAGGGGGCGTTTCCTGGGGGGCGAACTCAACCCCGATCTGTTGCGGGGCGCGCTGATGCGCCCAGACTACTTTCTGGAGACGTTGGACACGAGCCGCCCGGCGGTGCGGGCGATGATCTCGTCGATGGGGCAGGCGCTGACGGACATCAAAGAGGTCGCCACCAGAAATCATGCCGAGGTGGTGGTGGTGTCGATACCTTACAAGGTGTACGCCAGTCGTCGAGACCTCGATAGCAGCCGCCGCCTCGGACTCGACCTGGCCCCGGAGATGGTCACGTCGAACGCGGCGGGCGAGGCCATCGGCGCGGCCTGCGCGAGCGCGGGTGTGCGTATGTTCGACCTCACCGAAGCCTTCCGCGCGCGGGCCGTCGGCGCGCCCCTGTTCTTCGAGTTGGACGGGCATCTCAACCCGCGGGGGCATGAGGTGTTTGCGCGTCTCCTGACGCCTGCGCTGGAGAGTTATCTGTCCGAGTCAGGGGTGGATACCCGTCAACGGTAAAGGTAGCAGTCCCTCCTCAGCGGTCGACGCCGCTCTGTTCCGGGTCGATTTCACAAAGGGCCTACCTCGGCGTGACAAAGCGCCGCGCCTCTGGTACAAGATTTCTCCGCTCTGCGAGTGCCGGACTTCACTCCGACCCCACACGACAGGTAACGGCCTTACCTGTAGGTTGCGCGAAGTGTTGTGTGCGCATCTCTCAGGGTGACAGCGTCGGCAGAGCCTTACGAGTCAGCTTCGTTCTTCGTGCCTCAATCCCGCTCTTGAGTCGCAAAGCCCGATAGCCTTACGCAACCCACGAACGTTATCCATAATTTCGGCAGCCCTCGGCCCGCCCCTCGTGTCAAGCGGCCATGAGGGCTGCGCCCACTCCTTGCCCGTTCTCCCGAAAGATAAGCCATGCCCAACTTCCTTCGCCTCGCGCGTAATAAGCGCCGCACCCTTGTGTCGAGCCTCACTTGTGTCATCGCCGGGGCGCTCCTGTTGATGTTTGTGCTGCGGGGTGCCGAAGCTTCTTCCTTTGCCGCGGGGGGCGCAGCTTCGGCGGCCGCCGAAGCTCACCCTGCGGAGGGCACGGGTCTGAGTGACAACTACCGGCGGCGGTTTCCGGACAACATTTCAATGGCCGGCGGGCGGCCGCTCTTCGGCGTGGGCGGGATGTCGTCCGCCCTGTTCATGGCGCCCTTCTTTCAAAGTCCGGGCGCACGCTCGCTGTCTTTAGGGGGTGGGGCGCGGGTGGACGTGCCGAGCGGCGCGAGCCTCAACATCACGGGCGCCGTGACGGTTGAGGCGTGGGTTAAGACGACGACGACCGCCGACCAGGCCGTCGTCGAGCGCTACGCGACGTACCCGGGGGCGGGCGTCGTGAACGGCGGCTACGTCCTGCGCCTGATGGGCGGGCGCGTGACCTTCGCCACGCTGAAGAACTCCAACGAGTTCGACTACGTGCAGGGGGCGACGCCGGTCAGCGTCGGCGCTTGGCACCACGTGGCTGGCGTCTACGACGGGTCGCAGTTGCGCGTCTACCTGAACGGCGCGCTGGACGGGTCGAAAGCCACGACGATGGCGCCGGGAACCGGGACGGCGCCGGTCAGGATAGGTGCGAAGGGCGACGACCTGACGGCACCCTTTAACGGGCTCGTCGACGAGGCACGCGTCTCGGCCGCCGCGCTCTACACTGTGAATTTCACCCCGGCCGCGAACCTGACCCCGATCAACGGGGTCAAGGGCCTTTGGAAGTTCGACGACCAGGGGGCGGGCGACACCTCGGGCAATGGCAATCACGGCACGCTGACAGGGGCCACCTCATTCTCGGCGGAGACATGCGACAACTATCAAACGACCCCTAACAAGTCGCTGTCGTTGGGCGGGGGTTCGCGGGTGGACGTGCCGAGCGGCGCGAGCCTCAACATCACGGGCGCCGTGACGGT
>DASVSK010000014.1:0-2581 GCA_036388135.1 Pyrinomonadaceae bacterium
CGCAAGGAGCGCGCCGAGCGCTCGCTCGGCGCGGTCGAGCTCTCCGACCGCATGACGCACCGCCCCAACGAGCTGTCGGGCGGCCAGCGCCAGCGCGTCGCCATCGCCCGCGCGCTCGTCAACAACCCCTCGATCCTGCTCGCCGACGAGCCGACCGGCGCGCTCGACTCCAAGACCAGCGCCGAGATCATGAACCTCTTCGAGAAGCTCCACGCCGAGGGGAACACCATCATCGTCGTCACGCACGAGCACGACATCGCCGAGCGCGCGCACCGCGTCATCTCCATCCGCGACGGCCAGATCGAGAAGGACGAGCGCATCAAGTAGACACCCCTCCCGACCCTGCCCCTCCGAGACGCGGCGTGACGAGACAGTCCGCCGCGTTCTCGTTTTCCCCGCCGCAGGGCCGCGCGCCGCGACCCGGCCGAGGCTTTGCGGCGCGGGTCGCGCGGGCGTAAAATTTCCGCAAAAGCACAGGGTTTTCGGCCGCGGACGACGAACGCGCGCGCCGCGGCGTGCAACCAATACTGCGCCCCGTCCGTAATACACGCGAACCATGAGATTCATCGAGACATTAAAGCTCGCCGCCGCGGCCATCTGGGCGCACAAGCTGCGCTCGGCGCTGACGCTGCTGGGGATGATTATCGGCGTGGCGGCCGTCGTCGTCGTCGTCTCGCTCATCCAGGGCTTCAACGCCTACATCGACGAGAAGATCGCCAACATCGGCGCGAAGTCCTACACCATCGGCCGCTTCAGCATGGACGACTTCAAGGACACCGACTCCATCGCGGCCGCGCAGCGCCGCAACAAGGAGCTGACGCTCGAAGACTTCGAGTTCCTCAAGGGACGCCTGACGCTGACGGACAAGTTCGCCGCGGGCGCGCGCCCGCAGCGCGCGCAGCTCAAGCGCGGCAACGAGCTGCTCGACGAGGTGCAGATCGACGGCAAGCAGCCGCTGATGGGCGAGATCGAGAAGGTGGACGTCGCCGACGGCCGCTACTTCACCGAGATAGAGAACAACGAGGCGGCGCGCGTCGCCTTCATCGGCTCCGACGTCGCCGATAAGCTCTTCCCCGGCGGCGACGCCGTCGGCGGCGAGGTCTTCATCAACGGCCTGCCCTACCGCGTCGTCGGCGTCCGCACGGCCAAGGGCACCGTCTTCGGGATGCCGCAGGACACCTTCGTCACGGTGCCGCTGCTGACCTACCGGCGCAACTTCGGCGCGCTCCGCAACTGGCGCTCGGTCTACTTCCAGGGCACGGCCAGGGACGACAGGCGCTTCGAGGACGCGGTGGACGAGGCCAAGCAGTGGATGCGCGTGCGGCGGGGACTGGAGAAGGGCGAGAAGGACAACTTCGGAATCTTCACGCCCGACTCCATCACGGGGCTGCGCGACCGGCTCTTCGGCACCATCTTCGTCGTCGCCATCGCCGTGCCCGGCATCGCGCTGGTCATCGGCGGCATCGTCGTGATGAACATCATGCTCGTCTCGGTGACCGAGCGCACCAAGGAGATCGGCATCCGCAAGGCGCTGGGCGCGCGCCGCGCCGACATCCTCAAGCAGTTCCTCGTCGAGGCGGTGACGCTCACCGTCATCGGAGGGCTCACCGGCGTGTTCATCGCGTGGCTGCTGGGGCTCGTCGTCTCGCACTACATCATCCAGACCTACCTCTCCCTCGGGGCCATCGCGCTGGCGATCCTCTTCTCGGGCGGGGCCGGCGTCCTCGCCGGCCTCTTCCCCGCCTGGAAGGCCGCGCGGCTCGACCCCATCGAGGCTTTGAGGGCGGACTGAGGAAAGTAGACGGTAGTCAGTAGTCAGCAGGCTCCGCTTCGGCGGGCGCTGACGCTGACCACCGGACGACTCGCCCGCGAAGGCTTTTCTACTGACTACTGTCTACTGTCTACTGCATCATGCGAATCCTGCGCGGCGACATTTACGAGAACCTGGCGATGGCCTTGCAGACCTTGCGGGCCAACAAGCTGCGTTCGTTCCTGACGGTCATCGGCGTGATGATCGGCGTCATCACGGTGATGCTCATCGCGTCCATCATCAGCGGCATCGACGAGCAGGTGAAGAAGGAGATCGAGTCGTTCGGCACGCGCTCCATCTTCATCGCCAAGTTCGACCCCGGCATCCGCGTCGGCCGCCTCTCGCGCGAGGAGCGGATGCGGAAGGACCTGACCTACGACGACGCCGTCGCCGTCTCGCAGCTCTCGGCGGTCGAGCTGGCCGTCCCCTTCCTCGACATCACCAACAACTTCTTCGGCCGCAAGATCAAGGTCTCGACCGAGGGCAAGACCTCGGAGGCGGTGCGGCTGGAGGGGACGCTGCCCGACTACATGCGCGCCGGCACCGACGTCGTCAGTGAGGGGCGCTTCTTCTCGCAGTTCGAGAACGACACCAACCAGCGCGTCTGCGTCGTCCGCAGCCGCGTCGCCGAAGACTTCTTCCCCAACCTCACGGCGGTCGGCCAGTCCATCGACATCGGCGGCCAGGACTTCAGGGTCATCGGCATCATCCAGCAGCGCGAGCAGCTCTTCGGCGGCTCGGGCAGTGACGACATCAATAACGGCATCTACG
>DASVSK010000015.1:0-4153 GCA_036388135.1 Pyrinomonadaceae bacterium
GCCGTAGTCGAGCGGCCCCGTGACGCCCGTGAACGTGACGTTCGAGGTGTAGGGCGCGTTGGCCGCGCCGGCGCGGCCGTTGGTGTCGACCTTGAGCCGCTCGGGGTTCTCGTCCCAGATGGGGATGCAGCAGTCGGGCGTCCCCGTGGTCGGGTCGGGCGGGACGGGGTCGCTGGCCGGGATGCCGGGCTCGCGCACCGGGCGCGGGACGTTGGCGAGGACGGTGTAGACGTCGAAGAAGTTGTCGTTCGGCGCGACCGTCCTGAGCGCGGGGGCCGAGAGGCGCATGCCCTCGTACTTCTCAAGCTGCGGCTGCGTGGGCGGGGCGGCCGGGTCGAGGATGGTCGAGTCGAGCGTGACGGGGGTCGGGAGCGGGTTGCCGGTGTCGACGACCGCGGTGCTGGTGACCGAGCCGATCTCGGTCAGGCCGTTGAACTCGACCACCGTGCCGGTGACGCGCACCTCGTCGCCGACGGCGACGGTCGGAACCGAGGAGGTGAAGACGAAGATGCCCTGGGAGGTGTTGGGGTCGGAGTCGGCCTCGGCGTCCGGCGTCTGGAGGAAGTAGCCGCTGGCCGCGCCGCCGCCGGTGTTGGCCCCCGTCTTCAGCAGCGTGACGACGCCGGTCGTGGTGACGTTCGCGCCGACGATGGGCGACGAGGCTCCGCTCCCCTGAATCGTGTGAATCGGGGTGATCGAGACGTCGTCGTTGGTGATGGTGCCCTGACCCTGCCCGTCGGCCACGGTCGCGCCCGTGACGTTGGTGACGTTGACGAAGAAGGTCTCGTTGGCCTCGGTCGTCGTGTCGCCGTTGACGTCGACGGTGAACTGGTAGGTGACACTCCCGCCGGGAATCGTCTGCCCTATCAGGGACTTCGCGACGTAGTCGTTATCTTCGGTGGTGGGGTTGTCGTCCTGCGCCGTCCCGTCGGCGGTGGCGATGTCGAAGGTGACGCCGCCCGCGCCCGCCGGCTCGGAGAGGGTGACGGTGAAGGTGAAGGCGGTCGTGCCCGCGTTGCCCTCGTCCTGCGAGACGTCGTTGATGGAGAGCGAGGGCCCGGCAACCGGGGTCGGCGTCGGGGTCGGGGCGGAGCACGCGTTGAGCGCCGTCGCGGTGTTGCGCGGGGCCGGCGTCGCCGTCGTGAAGTCGGCCGCGTTGTTGTCCGTGTCCGTGCAGCCGTTCCCGACGCGGAAGTCGGCGGTGGTGGTGCTCGGCGCGGGGGCCGGGCCCGTGCCCTCGAAGAAGTTGGCGTTGCCGAAGCCGACGAGGTCGATAATCAGTGCGAGTTGGGCCGCGCTACAGGCGGTCGAACCGCCGTTGCAGGCCAGGGCGGTCGTGCTGTTGGCTAGGATGACCTTGCCGCCCGTGGCCCCCACGGCCGTCGTGCCGGTGGCGTCGGCCGCTGGAAGGTTGTTGACGCCGTTGGCGCTGCTCGCCAGTGAAACGAGGTAATACTGGCCGGGGTTGAGCGTGCCCGACAGCGAGGCCGCCACGGAGAAGTTGCCGGTGCCGGTCGGACTCGCGTACTGCACGGTCTTGCCACTCAGGCTGACGGCGGAGCCGCCGCGGTTGAATATCTCGACGAAGTCATTCTTGTAGGTCGAGCAGCCGGCCGTGCCGCAGCCCGCGCCGCCGTAGACCTGGCTGATGACGAGGTCGGGCGAGGGCGCGTTGGTCTGGACGGGGTCGTCCACCACGGTCGGGACCCCCAGCGCGGGGGACTTGGCCGTCGGCCTCGTCGCGGCGCGGCCGGAGGGCGCGGGGCTGCGCACCTGCGCGGCCGCCGGGATGATGAATGCTACCTGCTGGAGCAGGATGAAGGCGGCCGTAAAGACGGCGAGCAGGGGTCGGCGCGCAGAGGCAGTACGCCATCTGCTAGAGGGCAAAGTGGGCACGGGATTACAAATCCTTTCTTGGCTTGACTACTTCGCGGGCCGGCGTCCTTACCTGATCGGAGAGACGCGCGCGCGGACGGGATTGCGGCATAAGGGTTTTATCGGATAGACGGCGTGGCGTCAAGCGAGCGGTGTGCGCCCCGGACGTAAAAAGGGGACGCCGAACGCCCCGCTGTTACGGGACGGTTAACGTGCCCTGACCTTCCGCTTAAAACGCCGCGGGGCGGCGCGCCGAGTGCCTTGCGCGCGCCGCGCCGCCCGCACTCAGGGCGCGGGCGTGAGGAACCGCGCGCGGTACTCGGTCGAGTTGATGAACGCCTTGACCATCTCGGCCTGGATGTAGTTGCCGTTGAAGGCGGTGAGCTTGCCGAGCCAGAAGTAGTAGCCCTCGAAGTTAAGGTCTGGCTCGGGCGGGTCGGTCGGGAAGCGGCGGAGGTAGCCGAAGTACTCCATCAGGACGAAGGCGCGGTTGAACTCGGCGCGCTTGAAATCCTCGTCTTCCAGCAGACGCCTGACGGTGAAGACGCGCGCCTCGGGGCCGCCGCCGTTGTTACGCAGCTCGTTGACCTCGCGGTCGCGCTCGGCCTGCGACCACGCGCCGCCGGCGTTCGCGTTGATGGCGTCGACGAACTGCTCGCTCGTCATCCGCGTGCTCGGGTCTTGCGTCATCGCGTCCGGGTAGCGCAGGCGGAACTCGGGCCGGGAGATAAGGAGGTTGAGGTAGCCCGTCTTGTTGGCCTCCAACTGCCCCTGGTCAAGCGTCCCCTGCTCCGTGACAATCCGGTTCGCCAGCAACTGCGTGTCATGCCACAACTCGCGGTAGAGCGGGAAGCCGCCCGGGCGCGAGTCGCTGTCGGGGTACAGTGCCTTGTAGAGGCGGTGGACGAAGAAGCCGGTCTCCTGGAACTCGATGGAGAGGAAGAAGGCCGCCGAGACGTTGTTGCGCTTCACCTCGCGGCACTGTAAGTCTGAGCCGCACTGCTCTATCTCACCCGTCCAGAACTGGAACCCGCCCGCGTCGGGGGCGCGCGAGAGGAAGTCGGCGTAGTGCTGGCGGACGAAGAAGTCGGTCGAGTCCACGGGGTTGGCCCCGGCCGCCGCGTCGTTGTCGTTGACGTTCACCCGCGCGATGTGGCGCGCGCCGAGGGCGTGGCCGTTCGAGGGGTAGTTGAGCGCGACCGTAAAACTCTCCGCGCCCTCGGGGCGCGCGTCGTCGGTGATGAGCACGCGGAAGCTTACGCGCGACACGCCGGCGGGGAAACCGACCCTCCCGAGCGCGGTCGTGTAGTCCGAACGCTCCGAGGCGGTGTCGTCGACGGTGGCGTACTCTAAACCCGCGGCGGCGGAGGCGTCCGTGCGCGTGACGAAGATTTCGGCGAAGCCCGCGCCCTCGTCGACGTTGACGGTGTCGGTCTCGAACTGCACGGTGCGGGGCGACGCCGTAAGGTTGCAGGGGCCGGCGGCCGCGGCGGAGTTGCGCGGCTTCGGCGCGGCGGTCGCGAAGTCGGCGGCCGTGTTGTCCGCGTCGGCGCACCCGGCGCTGTTCCTGACGGCGGCGGTCGTGGGGGAAGGCGCGGGGAAGTTCGCGCTGACCCCCTCGGTGCAGGTCGCCGCGCCGTAGGAGAAGAAGTCGCCGAGCGCCGCGTCCACGCCGGACGGGCAGCCGCGCTGCGCGAAGGGCACGGCGGGCGCGAGGCCCAGGCCCTTGATGAGCGCGACGCGCCCGGTGTCGGAGGGAAGGTCTAAGTTACTGGGCGCGCCCGCGAACTCGGCCGTTGGGAGCGGCGCGCCGTTGCTGCCGCCGCTGCCGAACTGGTAGAGGACGTACTTGCCGGGCGCGACGGGGAAGCCGCCGCCGAACGAGCCAAACCTGACGGTGACGGGGACGAGGACGGTCGTCCCGCCCGTCGGGGTGGTCGTGTTGACGAGCACCTGGAGCGAGTAGTCGGCGAGGTTCACGGTCGCGTTGCCGCGGTTGAAGATTTCGACGAAGTCGTTGCGGAAGGTTGCGCCCGGCTCGCCGCCGCGCGTGTAGACCTGGCTGATGACGAGGTCGGGCGAGCCGGCGGTGACCGTCTGCGCCGACGCGACGCGCGCCGAGCCGGCCGCGGCGGCGAAGGCCAGCCCGGCGAAGAGCGCGAACGTCAGAATCTTGCGGCGGGCGGGGGCAGTTCCTGCGTAGAGCGTGCGGGACATGGCGGGGTCTCCTCTCTGTCTGAGGCGAAGGGCGGGCCGGCCTCCTCGGTCGGTCGAGACG
>DASVSK010000016.1:0-1535 GCA_036388135.1 Pyrinomonadaceae bacterium
CGGCGGCCCGGGCGATAAAAGTTTTTCTACTGACTACTGTCTACTGACTACCGTCTACTTCCCCGATGACCGACATCAAAATTTTCGTCGCCGACGACGTGAGCGAGAGCGGGCTGGAGCCGCTGCGCGAGGCCGGGTTCGCGTTGGAGAAGCGGACGGGGCTGAAGGGCGGCGAGCTGGCGGAGGCCGTGGGGCGCGCCGACGGGCTCGTCGTGCGCAGCGAGACGCGCGTGACGGCGGAGCTTTTGGAGTCGGCCGCGCGGCTGCGCGTGATAGGGCGGGCCGGCGTGGGCGTCGATAACATCGACGTGGCGGCGGCGACGCAGCGCGGCGTCGTCGTGATGAACGCGCCCGACGGCAACACGATGACGACGGCCGAGCACACGCTGGCGCTGCTGCTCGCGCTCGCGCGCCGCGTCCCCGAGGGGCAGGCGAGTTTGAAGGCCGGGCGCTGGGAGCGGAAGAGGTTCGTCGGCGTCGAGCTGAGGGGGAAGACGCTGGGCGTCGTGGGGCTCGGGCGCATCGGCCGGGTCGTGGCGAGCCGCGCGCTCGGCTTCGAGATGAAGGTCGTGGCCTTCGACCCGTTCGTCGCGCCCGAGCGGCTGAGGGACGAGGGCATCGAGCTGGCGACGCTCGAAGAGGTCTGCGCGCGCGCCGACTTCGTCACCGTCCACGCGCCGCTGACGCCGGAGACGCGCGGCATCATCGGCGCGCGCGAGCTGGCGAGCATGAAGCCGGGCGTGCGCGTCATCAACTGCGCGCGCGGCGGGCTCGTCGACGAGCGCGCGCTCTACGAGGCGATAAAAGACGGCCGCGTGGCCGGGGCCGCGCTCGACGTCTTCGAGGACGAGCCGCCGACGGCAGACCACCCGCTGCTCTCGCTCGAAGAGGTGGTCGCGACGCCGCACCTCGGGGCGTCGACGAGGGAGGCGCAGGAGGGCGTCGCCGTCATCGTCGCCGAGCAGATGCGCGATTTCTTCCTGACGGGCGCGGTGCGCGGCGCGGTCAACACGCCCGCCGTCGGCGCGCAGGAGCTGAAGTCGCTGGGGCCATACCTGAACCTCGCCGACCGCCTCGGCCGCTTCCAGGCGCAGCTCGTCGACGAGCCGGTGCGCTCGGTCGAGCTGGAGTACGCGGGCGAGGCCGCCGCCTTCGACTCCGCGCCCGTCACGCGCTCGTTCCTCGCGGGGCTCCTGCGAAACATGAGCGCGCGCGTCAACGTCGTCAACGCGCTGCTTATCGCGGAGGAGCGCGGCATCGGCGTGACCGTCTCGCACAGGCACGCCGCGGCGGGCGCGGAGTCGCGCGAGCCTCTGCGGACGTGCGTGCGGACAACTTCGGGTGAGCACACGGTGGCGGGCGCGCTCTTCGGCCGGCAGACGGACGGGCGCGTCACGGAGATTGACGGCTTCCGCATCGAGGCCGTCCCGGCGGGCAACATGCTCCTGACGCGGAGCAGCGACGTCCCCGGCGTCATCGGCCGCGTCGGCACCATCCTCGGCGACCACGGCGTCAACATCAGCCGCTTCCACCTC
>DASVSK010000017.1:0-1999 GCA_036388135.1 Pyrinomonadaceae bacterium
GCCGCGCGAGAGGTCTTCGACCGAGTCGAGCGGCATCTCGTTCAAAAACTGCGACGGCTCGGCCGCCATCTCCTCGCCGTAGACCCTGCGCCGCATCGCGTGCGAGAGGTAGAGGAACCGCTCGGCGCGCGTGATGGCGACGTAGCAGAGGCGGCGCTCCTCCTCCATCTCGGCCTGGTCGGCCGCCGCGCGCGAGTGCGGGAAGAGCCCGTCCTCCATGCCGACGATGAAGACGACGGGGAACTCAAGCCCCTTCGCCGAGTGCATCGTCATCAGCGTCACGGGCGCGTCGCCCTTGTACTGGTCGGTGTCGGAGACGAGCGCGGCGGCGTCGATGAAGTCGCGCAGGCCGCCGCCCTCCTCCTGGTCGTAGTCGACCGCGGCGTTGACCAGCTCCTGCAAGTTCTCAAGGCGGCTCTCGGCCTCGTCCGAGTTCTCGGCCTTGAGCGCGTCGGCGTAGCCGGTGTCGAGGATGGCCGCCTTGACGACCTCGGAGGCCGACTCCTTCTGCGCGTGCGAGACGAGCCCCTCGACTATCGACTGGAACTTGCGGAGCGCCGAGACGGCGCGCGGGCTGAGCCCTTCGCCCTGCTCGGTGATGATGCCGATGGCCTCCCACAAGGAGACGCCGTAGTCCTTCGCGCGCCTGTCCAGCTCGTCGAGCGTCTGCTTGCCCAGTCCCCGCGTCGGCGTGTTGACGACGCGCATCAGCGCGACCGAGTCGTGCGGGTTCAGGGCGAGCTTGAGGTAGGAGACCACGTCGCGCACCTCGGCGCGCTCGTAGAAGGAGAAGCCGCCGACGATGTTGTAGCCGAGCCCCGCGCGCCGGAGGGCCTCTTCAAACACGCGCGACTGCGCGTTGGTGCGGTAGAGGATGGCGGCGCGCGCCTTCGGGTCCTGGCGGCGGTGGTCCTCTATCTTGGCGGCGACGAAGCGCGCCTCCGACTCGGCGTCCATCGCCTGGTAGTAGCGGATGGGCGCGCCGGCCGGGTTGGCCGTCCAGAGCGTCTTCTCCTTCCGCTCGGTGTTGTGCTTGATGACGGCGTCGGCGGCGTCGAGGATGGTCTGCGTCGAGCGGTAGTTCTGCTCCAGCTTGATGGTGCGCGCCTCGGGGTAGTGCTGCTCGAAGTTCAGGATGTTCGAGATGTCGGCCCCGCGCCAGCGGTAGATGGACTGGCTCTCGTCGCCGACGACGCAGATGTTGTGCTGCCTCTGGGTGAGGAAGTTGATGAGGGCGAACTGGAGCGCGTTGGTGTCCTGGTACTCGTCGACGAGGATGTAGCGGAAGCGCTCGTTGTAGTGCGCGCGGACGTCCTCGCGCTTGCGCAGGAGGCGGACGGCCTTGATGAGCAGGTCGTCGAAGTCGAGCGCGTTGTTGTTGACGAGGCGCTCCTCGTAGAGCTTGTAGACGCGCGCGACGGCCGCGCGCTTCTCGTCGTGCGACTCGGCGCGCGCGGCGTAAGACTCGGCGT
Source organism: Pyrinomonadaceae bacterium (assembly GCA_036388135.1). Lineage (GTDB taxonomy): Bacteria > Acidobacteriota > Blastocatellia > Pyrinomonadales > Pyrinomonadaceae > QHXN01. The sequence continues at coordinate 1,473 of DASVSK010000017.1, forward strand.
CGAGGCCCGAGTTCTTGGCGTGGCTGATGGCCGACTGCGTCTGGCGCGGGGCGAGGCGCTGGTCGTCGTAGCCGAGGTCTTTGATGCAGCCCTTGACGACGCGCGCCGAGTCGTCCTGGTCGTAGATGGTGAAGGAGCGCGTGTAGCCCTCCTCCAGCTTCTCGATGTCGCGCCGCAGCATCCGCACGCACAGGGAGTGGAAGGTCGAGACGAGCGGCGCGCTCTCCAGGCGGCGGCCTTCGAGCAGTCGCGTGACGCGCTCGCGCATCTCCTGCGCGGCCTTGTTCGTGAAGGTGATGGCCAGGATCTCCCCGGGCCGCGCGACTCCCGTGTGGATGAGGTGGCCGATGCGGTGCGTCAGCACGCGCGTCTTGCCCGAGCCTGCGCCGGCGAGGATGAGCAGCGGCCCCTCGCCGTGGGTGACCGCCTCGCGCTGGGGCGGGTTCATCCCCTCGAGCAGGCGCTCGATGTGCTGATCGGTGGCGGCCACGACCCAGTGAGCATAGGGTCGCTCTCGGCGTGACCGG
>DASVSK010000018.1:0-6015 GCA_036388135.1 Pyrinomonadaceae bacterium
CTCGGCCGTCGAGACCTTGCGCAGCTTCTCGTCGTCCTTGTAGCCGAGCCGCTTCTTAAGCTCCTTCTCGACCTCCTCGCGGTAGAGAGCGCCGTCGATGAGGCCGGACTCCTGCGCGGCGCGCGCGTTGTGCGGCGCGGAGTCGACGAGCGCGCGCACGTCCTCGACCGACTTGCGCCTCGCCTCGGCGACCTGCCCGACGTAGCGGTTGAAGATTTCGTCGAGGAGCGAGTTGAGCGTCTCGCGCTCGCCCTCGCTCATGTCCTCGCGCGTGAACGCCTCGGGCGCGGTCTTGTACTCGGCGATCTGGTGCGAGTCCCAGTAAATGCCGAGCTTGTCGAACGAGCCCTTGAAGTGCATCGACTCGGCCGCGAGGCCGTTGATGAAGAGGTCGCCGATGGGCGGGAGGTAGACGCGCTCGGCCGCGGTCGCGACGTAGTACTCCTTGTCGGAGCCGAACTCCATGTAGGCGTAGATGGGCTTGCCCGACTTGCGGAAGTCGGCCACCGCGTCGCGTATCTCGTCGGCCTTGCCCCAGCCCGCGCCGAGCATCCCGACGTCCAAGAGCACAGCGCCGACCCGCTTGTCGGCCTTCGCCTTCCGCAGTTGCAGCAGGAGGTTCGAGAGCGAGTTGGTGTCGCCGCCGAAGAAGCGGCTGGAGAACTCGTCGGCGTTCGTGTAGTCGGGCAGCGAGCCCTCGACCTTGAGGACGAGCACGCTGTTCTGCGGCACGTCCGGCTCGTCCCCGAGCGACATCAGGACGAGCGCGACGACGAGCGCCCCGACCAGCAGGAACACCATCAGCAGCCCGACGACGACCAGAGCTATCTTGCGTCCACGCGTCATAACTTAAGACCTTTATCCCAAATGAATTCGACCCGGCCGGAGCGGGAGAGGCGGGGTCGGTTCTATTACGCGGCGTGAGGGTAAAAGGTTTAGGGGAAGTAGGCAGTAGACGGTAGTCAGTAGTCAGTAGAAAACCCTTCTATGACAGGCCGTTCGGTTGACGGCGGCAGCGCCCGACGGGCGGAGCCCTACTGACTACTGACTACTGTCTACTGTCTTTCACTATCCACCCGCCGCCGACGACCTCCTCGCCGCGGTAGAAGACGGCGGCCTGCCCGGGGGTGACGGCGCGCTGCGGCTCGTCGAAGCGGACGCGCGCGCGCCCGCCGCCGAGAGGGGTGATGGTGGCGGGCGACTCGCGGTGTCGGTAGCGGACGCGCACGTCGGCGCGCACGTCCTCGGCCGGCTCGTCGAAGGCGACCCAGTTGACGCCCGCGGCGGTGAACTCGGAGGCGAGAAGCTCGTCCTCCCCGCCGACGACGACGCGTTTCGACTCCGCCTCGACCCGCACGACGTAGAGCGGGAGCGGGCGCGAGACGCCGATGCCGCGCCGCTGCCCGACGGTGTAGCGGTGGACGCCCTCGTGTGAGGCGACCACGCGCCCTTCCGTGTCGACTATGTCGCCGCGCGCGGGGCGCTCGTCCTCCCTCCCCCCGGCTTCGAGGTAGCGGTCGATGAAGCCCGCGTAGTCGCCGTCGGGCACGAAGCATATCTCCTGCGACTCGCGCTTCTCCGCGACGTTGAGCCCGTGGCGTCGCGCCGCCTCGCGCACCTCGTCCTTAGTCATCTCGCCGAGCGGGAACAGCGAGCGCGAGAGCTGCCCCTGCGTCAGCTCCCAGAGGAAGTACGACTGATCCTTGCGCGCGTCCAGGCCCCGCAGCAGGCGGTAGCGCCCGGCCGCCTCGTCGAAGCGGACGCGCGCGTAGTGGCCGGTGGCGACCTTCTCGCAGCCAACGCTCAGCGCCGTGCGGTCGAGCGAGGCGAACTTCAGGCGGCTGTTGCACGCGACGCAGGGGATGGGTGTCTCGCCCCCCAGGTAACTTTGGACGAAGGGCTCGACCACCTCTCGCTCGAAGTCGCGCTCCAGGTTCAGCACGTAGAACGGGAAGCCCAGGTCCTCCGCCACGCGCCGCGCGTCGTAGACGTCGTCGAGCGAGCAGCAGCGCGACGGGAGCGGCTCGCCGTCCTCGCCCACGCTCAGCCCCCGCCGCTGGTTCCAGAGCTGCATCGTGAAGCCGACCAGCTCGTGCCCGGCCTCCCTCAACATCGCCGCCGCCGCCGAACTGTCGACGCCGCCGCTCATGGCTATCGCGATCTTCATTTTCGCTTCAGACACGGTCAAAAAAGCCGAATTTGCCGCACATTTATGCAGGTGTTAAGATGACTACTCATTTCACCAACTGCTTTATTTTGCCGTTCACAGGATACCCGATGCGGGGTGAAACGTCAGCCCGCGGCGGTCACACGGAAATCAACACAATGCCTGAGAGAGCCATCGAAGAGTACGTCGTCACGGACGAGCCGTTCTACCTCGCGGTGGGGCGCGAGGTGGAGTTGTTCGAGGCCGCGCAGTCCGCGCGCCTGCCCGTCATGCTGAAGGGCCCGACGGGCTGCGGCAAGACGCGCTTCGTCGAGCACATGGCGTGGCGGCTGGGGCGGCCGCTCATCACCGTCGCCTGCCACGAAGACCTCTCGTCCACAGACCTCGTCGGCCGCTTCCTCCTCGAAGGCGAGGAGACGGTCTGGCACGACGGCCCGCTGACGGCGGCCGTGCGCGGCGGCGCGATATGTTATCTGGACGAGGTGGTCGAGGCGCGCAAGGACACGGTCGTCATCATCCACCCGCTGACCGACGACCGCCGCCGCCTCCCCATCGAGAAGCGCGGCACCATCCTCGACGCGCCCCCGGACTTCATGCTCGTCGTCAGCTACAACCCCGGCTACCAGTCGATACTGAAAGACCTGAAGCAGTCGACGCGCCAGCGCTTCGTCTCGCTCGAGTTCGACTACCCGCCGGCCGAGCTCGAAGCCGAGATCGTCGCGCGCGAGGGCGGCGTCCCGCTCGAAGCGGCGCGCGACCTCGTCCTCATCGGCCAGAAGGTCAGGAACCTCCGCGGCCACGGCCTCGAAGAGGGCGTCTCCACGCGCCTGCTCATCTACGCCGCACAGCTCACCGCCCGCGGCATCCCCCCCGTCGTCGCCGCCGAAGTCGCCCTCTGCTCGCCCATCACCGACGACCGCGACCTCCAACGCAGCATCCGCGAGATAGTAACCACGGTGATTTAGGAAACCCCGATGGAAAAGCGATTTCAAGTATTCGTAAGCTCAACCTATGAGGACTTAGCTGAAGAACGCCAGGAAGTTATGCAAGCTTTACTTGAGCTTGATTGTATTCCTTCTGGGATGGAGTTGTTCCCTGCTGCGGATGACGACCAGTGGACATTAATAAAGAAAGTAATTGATGACTGTGATTATTACATTGTGATACTAGGAGGCAGGTATGGTTCTGTTGGTGCGCAGGGAATAAGTTATACAAGAATGGAGTATGAATATGCGGTAGAACAAGGTAAACCCGTCATAGCTTTTCTTCACAAAAATCCTGACTCCCTCCCAGCCTCTAAGACTGAAAAAACTGAGCAAGGACAAAAAGGTCTGGAGGAGTTCCGCCTACTTGTTCAGAAAAAAACTTGCAAGTATTGGTCAAATGCCTCGGAGCTAGGCTCAGTAGTAAGTCGCAGCCTCATTAAGTTAATAAAATCTAATCCGGCAGTAGGCTGGGTGCGTGGCAATCTTGTCTCTGATGAAAATAGTTTGAAGGAGGTTCTAAAATTAAGGAAACGTATTGACGAGTTGGAAGCGGAATTAGAAATGGCAAGGATTCAAGCACCGATGGGTACAGAAGACTTATCACAAGGACAGGATTTGGTGGAGCTTCGGTACTTTTATTCAGTTTGGAAAACGAGGAAGAAGCTGACCGAGCACGTTTCTAACGTTCCAGACGGAATCTACCTGGGTTCATTCTCTGCAACTTGGAATGATATTTTTTCGCACGTATCACCCCTTATGATTGATGAGGCTACGGAACATGATCTGAGCAAATCTCTTGATAACTTCGTTCAGCTACGCGAACAAAACAAGGTTCTTAATAATCGCGCTGGTTTTAGCATTTCGGATATGAGGATTTATCCGGATGATTTTCAAACGATAAAAATTCAGCTCCGAGCACTTGGCTTGATTACAAAAAGTGTCAAGCAAAGGAGCGTTAAAGATAAAGTGACCTACTGGACGCTGACATCATATGGAGACACCGTATTGACTCGGTTACGGGCCGTCAGAAGGCAGAAAGACACTGGAAACATCATAGGAATTTCAATGATGAGCCTCGACGTAAGATAAGGTTACAGGTGCCTGAGAAGTACATTTTCGATTCGGAGGAGGAGGGCGACGCGGGGGAGCGGCCGCTGGAGCGGGCGCTGCGGGAGCGCTTGCGCTCGGTGCGCGACGCGGGGGAGCGGCGCACCATCGCGGGGCTGTTGCGCGAGGCCGGGAAGCTCCCGGTGGACGTGGCGCGCGCGGCCCTCGAAGTCGGCGCGGGGCTCGCCGCACTGAGCCTGCGCGCGGGCGTGGACTTCCTGCGGGCGGTGCCCGAAGCGGCGCGCGTGCTCGACGCGGAGGAGCTGCGCGCGTGGGGCGAGCTGGGGCGGCGTCTAACAATGGCCGACGCCGAGACGGGCGCGGCCTTCATCACGTCGGGCGTCGGCGAACTCGCCGGGGTGCCGCGCGGCGCGAGGCTGCTGCTCTTACAGGTCTGCGCGCGGCAGTTGTCGCTCTCGACCTCGTTCGCGCTCGAAACCTACCGCCGCGCGCCGTTGGTGGCGCGCGCCGTCGGCGACCCGGAGCGTCTGCGGCGCGTCTTCGAGGTCGCGCTCGAAGTGGCGCGGCGCTCAGCGCGCCACAGCTCCGACTTCCTCGCGGCGACCCCCGAGACGGCCGCACGCCTCCACGCCTTCCGCGACGAAGAGGATGAGGGCGGCGCTCTCGAGCATGAAGACGGGAGCCGCGCTTTCGGAAATGAAGTCGGGGGCGGCCGCGTGTGGGCGGCGGCGCTCGCGCTGGCCGATTCGTTCGCGCAGCGCGTGGGCGGCATCGCGGCGGACATGTGGGCGGCGCTTCCGCCTGCCGTCGAGGGCCTGAGCGCGGGCGAGGCGCTGCGGCTCTTCCGGCAGTCCGAAGACTTTCTCGACCGCGGCGGCGCGGCGGCGCTGCACGTGCTCACGTCGGGCGGCGAAGTTCTGAGGCTCGCGCCCGAAGCCTTCGACGCGTGGGGCGCGCTGCTGCGCACGGTGGCCGGTCACAACAACGCCTGCCTGGTCGCGCTCGCGCGCACGGGGCCCGCCGCGCTGCGCACGCTGGCCGAGCACGGCGGCGGCCGCGAGCGTTTAGCGGAGGTCGCGCTCGCGGTCGTCGGCGCGACGCACGAGGTCGCGCGCGTCGACGCGGAGGCGGCCATCTCCTGCCTCCGCGCCGCGCCGCGCGCGCTGCGCTCGGCCACGCTCGAACAGTTCAGGGACTGGGCGCGCGAGGGGCTGCTGCTGGAGAACTTGAGCGCACGCGCGCGCCGCAGCTACTTCGCGCTGGAGACGCGCAAGAGCAACGAGCAGTTGCAGAGCGGCGGCCGCGACGGGCTCGCGCTCGAAGAGGTGGCGCAGACCCTCCGGCTCTACGTCGAGGCGCTGACGGGTCGCGCCGTCGAGGTCGCGCCGCTGGCGGCCATCCCCGAGGAGCAGCGCATCGGCGACGGCAGAACCATCCACCTGCCCTCGGCCGTCTCGGAGTTCGGCGACGGCGAGCTGGACTTCCGCCTCTACAAAGTCCTCGCCGCGCACGCCGCCGGCCAGATAGAGTTCGGCACGCGCGAGCCCGACACCACGCCGTTGCGCGCCGCCTACGCCGCGCTCGCGGAGGTTTACGCGCCGGAGAACGCCGACGCGCTCGACGCCTTCTCGCTCGACGGCTACATCAACGACCCCTCGAAGTCCGAGCGCGCGCTCGCGCCCGAGGAGGAGGCGCGGCTGGCCGAGAGGCGCAGGCGGAGGCTGCCCGCGGGCGGCGACTACCGCGCCGCGCTCGCGCTCTTCCCGCAACAGGGCTTGGCCGCGCGCATCTTCG
>DASVSK010000019.1:0-5024 GCA_036388135.1 Pyrinomonadaceae bacterium
GTCGAAAATTTAAAGCGGGCTTCGCCCGACGGCGACGGCGTCAGATACCCCGGCGAGCGGACGCTCAAGCTCAGGCGGGAGAACATGGCGGACGGCATCCCCGTCGAACCGTCCGTGTGGGAACAGGTGCGGGGGCTCTAAGGCTTTTGCGGCCCGGCCGCGGGCGCGGGCTTCGCGGCGGGCGCGGGCAGCGGCTTGTCGAAGACCTTGATGAGAATCATGGCGAAGTCCTTCCCCGCGGTGCTGCGCATGTGAGGCGTGCCGCGCGGGACGATGACGAGGTCGCCCTTCTTGACCTCGAAGTTCCGCCCGCCCTCGATGCGCGGGCCGCGCCACTCGCCGGGCTCGACCTCCTTCGGCGCTTCCAGCCGCCCGCCGAGCGTGAGCGTGGCCGTCCCTTCGAGCACGTAGTAGACGTCGTCCGAGGCGTCATGAATCTCCGCGGACGCCGGGGCCAGGTTGTTCTCGTGCTGGATGGCGACGCGCAGCTCCATCCCCTCGCCGCCGATCAACTCCTCGCCCTTGTTCGTCTCCGGGTGCAGCTTGCGCTCGACGTCGGCCACCGTCTGCGCCGTCATGACGACGAACGGCCGCGCCGGACTGCTCGGCCCGCGCAACACGGTCGTGCCGCTGCCCGTCGTCTGCGCCGGAGCGCCCGACGCCGACGCGGCCGCGAAGAAGAAAGCACACAAAGCGTTTCTGATGCTCAATGCCATGTTTAAATCGACCCTCCCTCAAACGGCGTAAATCAACTCCAGAATTTCCGAGACCGTCTGCCCGACGCGCCCGTCGACGCGGGGCGGCCTGCCCTCGACCACGGCGCGCGCGAAGTCTTCTATCAGCGGCTGGTGCAGGTTCCGGTGCGGCTCGTGCGTCTCGACGCGCTCGCCCACGGCCGTCCTGATTCTCAGCCTCCCCCCGTTGAGCACGTCGACGCGTACGGAGCCTTCGCTCCCGAAGACTTCAAGCGTGTCCTGCGGCTCGCGCGCGGCGTGCGTGACGGAGAGGACGGCCTGCGCGCCACCCTCGAACTGCATGAGCGCGCAGGCCGTGTCCTCGACTTCGCGGTCGAAGAGGACGTTGCCGCTGAGAGACCTGACCTTCGTCACATGCCCGAACAGGTTGACGAGCACCTCGACGCGGTGGCTGCCGAAGTCGAACATCGGGCCGCCGCCGGACAGACGCTTATCAAGGAGCCAGCGGCGCGGGTGGTCGGCACCCGGCTCAAAGCGCTCGAACGCGTTCATCTGCGCGACGACGGGCGCGCCTATCTCGCCCGACCTCAAAATCTCCCCGACCCGCTCGACCGCCGGGTAGAAGCGCCGGTAGTAGGCGACGCCGAGCCGCACGCCGTTGGCCTCCGCCGCGTCGTTCATCGCCGCGCACTCGGCGGCGCTCAAAGCCATCGGCTTCTCACACAGCACGTGCCTGCCCGCCTCGGCCGCCGCCAACGCCTGCGGCGCGTGGAGGTGTACGGGCGTCGCGACGTAGACGGCCTCGACGTCCGGGTCTTTCAAGAGGTCGCGCCAGTCGGCGTGCCAGCGCCTCGCACCGAACTCCGCGGCGAAGGCTTCGGCGCGCGCGGCGTCGGAGCGGCTGACGGCCACCAGCTCGCAGCTCTCAAGGTCGCGCAGCGCCGGGGCCACGCGCCTGCGCGCGATGTCGCCGCACCCGATGAGCCCCCAGCCGACCCTTCTCATAAAGTCAGCGGCTGCGCTCCAACAGCCACCTCGAAAGGTCTTGCGCGGCCTCGTAGTTGTCGAACTCCGGCGGGAGTTTCCGCCCGTCGACGTACTCGTTGTAGAGCCACGGGTCGCCGACGGCGAAGACGGTGCCGCGCCCGTGCCTTGCCACGGCGATGACGTTGTAGTCGTCGTGCCGGAGCACGGCCTCCGCAGGCTTCGAGACGTTGAGCGTCGACACCTCTTTCAGGTACAGCTCGCGCGCAGTCTTGAAGATGGGGTGGCCGGCGGGGACTGTGATTTTACCCTCGACGAAGTTGTTCCCCTGCACGCGGTTCCTGCTGTCCTTGTTGAACTGGATGCCGAAGGCGCGCGCCAGCCCGTTGAAGTGGTCGAACTCGGCGTTGCCCGCGTCGTTGCCCATCAGGACGAGCACGCCGCCCCGTTTGACCCAGTCGGCCACGGCCTTGACGTGCTGCGGCTCGACGAAGCGCGGGCTCTCGGTCTCCTCCTTCGTGTCCGGGTCGACGATGATGTAGACGTCCGCGCCCTTCAGGTTGCGCGCGTCCGGCGCTTCGCCGAGCGCCGCCGTCCTCGCGCCGAGGTTGCGGAAGACGTGCCCCCAGACGTAGAAGCCGGGGTTCGGCATCTCGTCCCACTTGTAATGCCAGGGCGACATGCGCCCCGCCGCGTCCTTCTTCAGCTCGTTGTTAAAATAGTAGTCGAGCACGACGGTCTTGCCGCGCCCCGGCCGCCCCGCTTCGGCCGCCTCCATCTCGGCGCACGCCATCAGGAACGCGCCCACGCCCTTCGCGTCGTTGGTCACGACCGGCTCGCTCAGGTAGTAGGCGTAGCTCCCGTCGCGGTAGGGGTTGCCGCCGAGGCCCGCGACGCTCACCGTGCCCTTGAAGTTGACGCCCCCGCCCGCGGCCTCTTCGACGAACTGCTGCTTGATTCCGGCCCAGCCCTTCTGCGCGACCTTGAGGTTCGACTCCGGCAGGTAACCGAGGCGCACGGCCTTCGCCAGCGAGTAGACGAACATGGCAGAGGCCGACGCCTCAAGATAGTTGCCCTTCATGCCGCCGTGGTCGAGCACCTGATACCAGAGGCCGGTCTTCGGCTCCTGAACCTTCTCGACCGCCGCCGCCAGACGCCCGAGTATCCCGAGCAGCTCTGCGCGCCGCGGGTGTTCCGCGGGGAAGTGTTCGAGCGTGTCGACGAGCGCCATCGCGTACCAGCCCATGGCGCGACCCCAGAAGTGCGGCGAGCGCCCCGTCGTCTTGTCGGCCCAGCGCTGCTGCTTCGACTCGTCCCAGCCGTGGTAGAGCAGCCCCGTCCTGGCGTCGCGCGAGTGGCGTTCCATCAGGACGAACTGCCTGGCGATGTCGTCGAACGCCTCGGGCTCGTTAAAGAGCCGGGCGTACTCGGCGTAGAAGGGCTCGCCCATGTAGAGGCCGTCGAGCCACATCTGCGACGGGTAAATCTTCTTGTGCCAGAAGCCGCCCTCGGAGGTGCGCGGGTGGTTCTTCAACTGCTCGCGCAGGGTCGCGGCGGCCTTGCGGTACTTCTCCTGCCCCGTCACCTTGTAGAGCATGAGCAGAATCCTGCCCGGCTGGACGTTGTCGATGTTGTAGTCCGCCAGCTTGTAGGTCTTAATCGTGCCGTCGTCGGCGACGTAACGGTCGGTGAGGCGCTTGACGTAGTCGAAGTAGCGGCCGTCGCCCGTGTTGAGCCAGACCGCCTCCATCCCCCTGACCAGCACGCCCTGCTCGTAAGTCCACTTGTCTGGTCTGTCCGGCTCCGCCTTCACCGCGTCCTTCCAGACGGTCATCACCGTCGCCGCCATCCGCTCCGACAGTGGCGCCGCCTGCCCTCGGGCCTCCGCCGCCTGAGCCACAAACATGAAGAGAGAAAGAATCGCCGTCGCCGTAAATCTCAAAATTGCACCCCCGTAAACTTCAAACCCCGGCCGCGCCCGCGTTCGCCGTTTCGGACGCCGACCTTTAGCCGAGAACTTTCACATACGACCCCGGCAGAGGCCGTCCGAGCCGTCCGCCGCCGGAGCATGAGAAAAGTGTTGTTGACCAATTCTTTTTGAATGTTCTGCGCAATCACAGTTCGATGATGCACAGAGACTCGGATTGGTTTGACCATTATATCTGATCCGGCAAAGAAAACCTTCGACAAAAAGAGCGAAAACGGGTAGAATGCGGACGCATTGAAAGACGTTCATCAGTATTGGCCGCCCCGAGATGTTGACTCCTCGCACACGTGGTCAACAAAAATTTCCCGACGGAGAAGTGGTATGACCGATTTGAACAGCGACATCTTCAAAACCATCGACCCCGAGCGGCGCGGGACGACCTCCGAAGAGGTCATCTCGCAGCTCCGCGAGATGATTCACAGGGGCGAGCTGCGCCCCGGCGACCGCCTCCCGCCCGAGCGCGACCTCGCCAAGCTGCTCGGCGTCAGCCGCCCGACGCTGCGCGCCGGAATCCGTTCGCTCGCCGCCGTCGGCGTCCTACATTCGCGCCAGGGCGCGGGCACCTTCGTCGTCAAGGCCGACGGGCCGCCCTCGCTCGACAGCAGCCCGCTGCGCCTGATGGCCTCGCTCCACGGCTTCACCGCGGCCGAGATGTTCGAGGCGCGCATGTCTCTGGAGATGGCCGTCGCGGGGCTGGCGGCCGAGCGCGCGACCGGCGACCAGATGGCCTCGATGTCCGAGGAGGTCGCCGGGATGTTCGCGTCGCTCGACGACCCGGAGCAGTTTCTCGTCCACGACATGCGCTTCCACCAGACGGTCGCGGCCGCCTCGGGCAACCGCATCCTCACCTCCCTGATGAACATGGTGGCGACGATCCTCTTCGACACGCGCATCAAGACCGTCAAGCGCGCCACGGACCTCAAGGAGTCCGCCGAGATGCACCGGCACGTCTACCGCGCCATACGCGAGCGCAACACCGAGGCCGCGCGCGCCGCCATGCGCGAGCACCTCGAACGCGCGCAGCGGGCCTGGGAGGCCGAAAAACAGGTCGCCGCGGACAAAGAACACCTCGACGGCTCGAACGGAAACGGCGCGGGCGACGTCGCCCACTAAACCCCGGCGCTCGCGCCGCCCCCCACGCTTGACCTAAGCGCCCCGGCCGGGGCGCTTCCCGCCGCCGGGCCGCGCGGGACGAACACGTCTCCGCGGCGGCCCTACGGCGGCTCAACTCCCGAAAACACTAAGACGCCTTCAAGTTCACGCGGGGCTCTCGACGTCGGCCGGCTCGAGCCTCGGCGCGAGCGCGTGTATCACGAGCAGCGCGACGAGGTAGGCGCTGCCCGCGATGATGAAGATGG
>DASVSK010000020.1:0-4840 GCA_036388135.1 Pyrinomonadaceae bacterium
GGTCTGGCAGGCCGAGAGGACGACCAGGTCGGCCCCGAGCTTCAGGTTGTATATTTCGTGGGCGCGCAGGAACCCGTCCTGCGCGCGACCCTCTTCGTCGTAAAGCGAGAGGACGAGGCCGGACAGCTCCGGCCTCCGGCTGTTGAGCAGCCCGTGGGTGGCGAAGTGGAGGATGCGGTACCGGCTCAAGTCGGTTTGGGCGAGCGTACGGCGGCTGGCGTCGAAGCCGAGGATTTTGGCGTACGTCGCGCGAGGGAAGAGACGAGTGATTCGATCCGCCTCGCGCCCGCTGGCATACAGGCGCTGAGACAAGTCCTCAAGGCCGGACTCGCTGGCCGCCTTATTGACCGACGTCAGAGGGTCGGCGGGGGCGGGCGTCTCCACGCGGTCGGGCTTTGCGGGCCCGCCCTGTGACGGCGGACGGCTCGCCGGATTCTTCTGAGCCGGGCGCGTGCGGCGTCGCGCCGCGGCGGCCTCGAACCGCTCGTCGCGGGGAGAATAGATTGGGTCGGCGAAGACGGCAACGGACATGGGCGCGGGGGCGCGCCCGGTCACCCCACGGCGCAGATGTTCGAGGACGGAAAGCGACGGCAGGTTGACGACCTCGTGCCCGGCCACCAGGAGCCGCCCGCCGCCCGGCTCGGGCAGCGCCGCGAAGGGGACGTACTGCAACTTGCCGTCGGCGACGACGACCAGACGTTTGCCGGCCAACTGCCCGGCGACGGGGCCGAGCAGGAGCTGCGCGAGGCGTCGTCTCTCCGTCATCCCGGCCCTGTCGGTTATCGTCACCCCGCCGCGGGTGTTCGCGGTCGCCTTCACGTCGTCGTCTTTGAGCAGCTCGTAGACCCGCCCCGCGTCTTTTTCGAGCACCTCACGCTTCGGCAGCACGTAGCTCTTGACCGCGGCCGGCGAGACGGCGAACAGGAAGCTCCGCTCCTGGCCCAGACTGTAGACCAGCAGCAGGGTCTTGTCGTCGAGCTGTTCCCGTATGCGCCGTAGGTCGAGCGGCTGCGGCTGCGTGAGCGCGGCGTAGCTCGGGCTGGCGACGCGAATCTGCGCCCGCACCAGCCTTAGCTCGTCGAGCAGCGCCTCGACTTCGCGGTCGGCCCCCTCCGCCTCCGACGGCAGGGGCGTGACGGAGAAGAGGCGGAGCCTCCGGCGCTCCTTCTCGTTCAACTGCCGCGCCAGCGACCGCTCGCGTTCCAGCAGGCTCGGGCTGACCCCCTGCCTGATGTCGGCCTTCGCCTCGGCGAGAGACTCCAGCAGAGCGCGTGCGCGCGCCCTCTCGGCGGCCTGTAGCGCCTCGGCGTCGTGGCCCGCCGCGGGAGACTGCTCGTGCAGGCGCATGAGCAGCTCGACGTATAACTCATAATAGCCCTGGTACGCGGCCAGGTAAGAGGTGCGCAGCTCAACGCCGGCCACCTTCGCACGTAGCGATTCGACGATGCCGATGGCTGCTTCGATGTGAGCCCGCGCTTCGGAGAGCCTCCCGCGGTCGCGCTCGACGGCGGCGAGCGCATACAGCGTCGCGGCCTCCCCCTGCCTGTCCCTGACCGAACGCCTGATCGGCAGGGCGCGGCCGAGTTCCTCAAGCGCCTTCGCGTGGTCGCCCATCGAGGCGTGAATCTGCCCGATGGTCGTCAGGGCGTTGGCCTCGCCGGCCCTGTCGCGCTGCTCACGCGTCAGCCGCAGCGTCTCGTTCGAGTGTTCCAGAGCCTTCGGCCAGTCGCCCAGCTCGCGGTAGAGTTTCCCGAGGTGGCCGCGCGTGGCGGACTCCCCGCGGGGGTTTCTGCTCTTCTGCATGCGCTTCAGCGCGTCGTCGAAGTGGGCGAGCGCCTTCTGCCTGTCGCCGAGCGTGCCGTAGGTGATGCCGAGGTTGGCGAGGGATGACGCCCCGTAGTCGAGGTCTTTCCTCTCGGCGGAGAGGGCGACGGAGCGTTTGAAATAATCGAGCGCCTTCTGCGGCTCGCCGAGGTTGTAGTAGATGCTCCCGAGCGTGTTCGACGCGGCGGCCTCCATGTAGGGGTTGCCGAGCGTGCGGAAGAGTTCGAGCGCGGGCGTCAGGTTGTCGAGCGCTGACTGATACTCGCCCTCCGAGAGCTGAAGAAAACTGAGGCTGGCGCGCGCCCCGGCCTCGTTCGTCAAGTCGCCGACCTCGCGCAGCCGCCGAATCGCACGCGCGAAGTAGCCGTTCACCTCGTCGCGCTGGCCCAGCCGCCAGTTGATTTTGCCCAGTTCGAGGAGCGTCGCGGCCGACTGCCAGCGCTCGGGCGAAGCCTCCTGAAGTGCGGCGGCCTGTTCGAAATATTTAAGCGCCTCCTGATTCTTCACCTCGGACGAGTAGACCATGCCGATGGTGCGGAGCGTCTCGGCTTCGCCGGTCGCGTCGCCCTCCGCGCGCCTCAAGGCGAGCGCCTGCCCGAGGTGCTCGTGCGCCGGCTCGAACTCCTTAAGCCACATGTGGCCCACGCCCACCATGTGGAGCGTCCTGGCCGTCGCGGCCCGGTCGCCGAGGGCGCGCCAGGCCGCGAGCGAGGCGGACAGCTTCCTGACCGCCTCGGCCCGCGCCTCGTTCGTCCCCAGATTAAAGAGCTGGTCGGCCTCCGCCACAACCTGTTGTGCGGCGAAGCGCCGACGATCCTGTTCGTTCGCCGCGCGCAACACGTCGGCCTCCACGCGGTAGCGTCCGGGGGAGGCGTGCGTGAACAGCGGGCGGATGACGAGAGTGTGCGGGCCGGCCGTGCGCGCCACCAGCGTGACGACCTCGTCCCCATGCTCGCGCGCGTCCGCGTTGCCGACGAAGAGGGTCTCACCCGCCGGGTCGCTCAAAGCGGCGGTGAGGATGATGCCCTGCCTCACTATCTTAAAACTCACGTGCTGGTCGGCGGCCAGCACGACCCGGTAATGGTGCTCGTCCTTCCCCGTCAGCTCGCGCCAGAGTCCCGCGCCCGGTTCCAGTTGGCGGACGTCTGCCCTCCGCTCTTCCTGAGCCGCGCCCGCGTTCTGCGCGCCGCCCGAGGCGTAGGCGCGGGCCGGGTGGTGGCCGGCGGCGGCCAAGGTCAGCGCCAGCAAGCCGCCTGCGAGCGTGAGCAAGTCGCGGGCGTGTGAGAGTTTTCGCATCATCCTACTCCTTGAAGGTCTAATGCCCCCGGCATGTGACCCGTCGTGTCGGAGCGCGTGCGCGAGGTAATCACTCCGACTGTTTGTGGCGAATCTCGATGAGGCGATCCCCCATCAGCGTTCTGACGCCGTGCTTGACCCCGTAGACCTTGAAGCGGTACTGCCCTGGCGGCAACGACTCGCCCTGCAAATAGATCGCGAGCCCTCCCGGCGGTGCCCTGTGCAAATTATTCCTCTCCAGAACCTGTCGGCCGCTCGGGTCCGTCACCTCGAAGGCGTACCGGGAGTAATGCGACTCGGGCACGGGGACGAGAATGAAAAGGGTAAAAGTGGAGCCGCCCGCGGGCACTTCGAGGAGGTGAGGCGCGGCGCTCCCGCGCGTCTGCGGGTCGTCGTCCCCGCTGCGGCGTGGCCCGATCAGGCTCAGGCCGACGATTTCGCCGATGGCGCGCGGCGTCGCCGTTTGATTGTTCCCCGGGCGTGACCCTCTATTCCGGCGGCGCTCTTCGGCCACCTGCTCCTCAAGCAGGGCGGTTCTTGCTTCGAGCTGGTCGGCGCGGGCGCGCTCTTCGTCTATCCGGCGCTGCTTCTCCTCTAGTTGCCCGGCCGCCTCCCGCAGCGCCTTCTGCGCCTCGGAGTCGCCCTGTTCGGCGGCATCATTTCTCTCGTTCAGCCGCGCGAGAAGCGCCCGGTTTTTGCTGTTGAGCGAAATGAGGGCCCAGCCCGCTAGCAACAGGCCGAAGGCGAACAGCCCCGCCAGCGCGTAACCATAGGGCCGAGGCGAGGCCGGCAAGAACAACTCGCGGAGCCGCCGCCCTAAAGACGGCCGGGGCACGGGCGGCCTCGACACCTGCGGGGCGCGGTCGGCGTCCGGCATCGGGCCGAGCCGGGCTTTCAGCGCGGCCCACCCGGCCTCGATTTCCGCCGGCGAAGACCGGCTCGGCTCCTCGACCGGGGCGCAGAACGCGACCAAATCGAGCAGCCACGCGGCGCATTCCCGGCACCCCGTCAGGTGATTCTGAAGCAGGGCCGCCTCGTCATCCGGCAGCAGGCGGTAGTGGTAAGCCGAGAGCCTTTCGGGCGCGGGGTGCGGCCCGGCCTCGGCTCGCGCCTCGTCGGCCAGCGAACGCAGCGCGCCCCTTAAGCCTCTGACCTCTTCTTCCAACGGATGTTCAGGGTTACTCAAAGATTCGGCTCTCCTGAGTATGAAGCCATGTACTCCTTGATCTGCTTCCTCGCGGCAGTCAGGTGGCTTGAGACCGCCCCCCTCGAAAGTCCCAGCGCGTCGGCGGTCTCCTGGTTGGTATACCCCTCGTAACTCATAATCAGGCACTTACGTCTCTGCGGCGGCAGCTTCATCAAAGCCTCACGCAACAGTCGCTTGTGCTGCTTGTCAATCGCCGCATCCAGCGGCAGGGAGTTCGGGGAGTGGTCGGCCACGTCGACGGGTGATTCCGGCCTGTCCCCGTCGCCCCCGCCTTCGAGCGAGACGGCGTCCTTGTCCGCGGTTCGCTTTATCGTGTTCTGCCGACGCAAGTAATCAATCAGAACGCTGTGGGCCACCATGTACACATAGCCTACGAACGGTATCTCGCCGCGGAAATTCGCCATGCTTCTTGTAAAGACGCGAAAAAATACCTCCTGGCTTAGTTCCCCGGCCACGTCGCGGGGACTTTTTGTTTGGTGTTCGAAGTATCTGCGGAGTCTGTCGTAGAGGCAT
>DASVSK010000021.1:0-5128 GCA_036388135.1 Pyrinomonadaceae bacterium
GCGCTCGAAGGGCGCGGGACGCCTTCGCGCGGCCTCCACATCGCCGCCGAGTACATCGCCGCGCAGTTCCGCCGCGCCGGGTTGGAGCCCGCGGGCGACGACGGCTACTTCCAGACCGCGAAGTGGCGTCTGTCGGCGCGCGAGGCCGCCGCCTTCCGGCTGAGTTTCGCGGGCGGCGCTTCGCCCGCGCCGTCAGTCCGCCCGGAGCAGATAGGCGTCGGCTTCGGCATCGCGGGCTTCACCTTCTGGGAGCCCGAGGGCGAGTTTAGCCTGAGCGGCGCGCGTCTCCTCAAAATAGACTTCGCCCGAGTCCCGCAGGGGCTCACGCGCGAGCAGGTCGGGGGGCGCGTCGTCGTCACGGAGCTGCCCGCCGTCCCGCGCGGCGGAAGGCCGGCGGGGGTCTTCCGCCTGCTGAGGGAGCAGAACGACTTTATGGCGCGCATGCGCCAGCTCGGCGCGCCGCTCGTCGTCGCGTTCGACCGGAGCGCCGAGCGCGCGCGCGGCGGCCGCGCCCCGCGGCTCGTAGACCCCGAGAGCCGGAGCGCCGCCTCCCCGTTCGGCGACGCGCAGACCGCGCCGCTCCTCGTCGTCTACGGGGCGGAGGCGGCGCGCTTCTTCGACTCGCTGGCGGGGGGCGCGAACGAGGCGACGCTCGACGCGCGCGTCCCCGCACCCGTCGAGACGCCCGCCGACGTGCGCAACGTGGCGGGCGTGCTGCGCGGCTCCGACCCCGCGCTCAGGGACACTTACGTCATCGTCTCGGCGCACTACGACCACACGGGCGTGCGCGAGGGCTGCGACGCGTCGAAGGAGGACTGCGTCTACAACGGCGCAAACGACAACGGCTCGGGCACCGTCGGCGTCGTCGAGCTTGCCGGGGCGCTCTCACGCCTGGGCGCGCGCCCCCGCCGCTCGATACTCTTCCTGACCTTCTTCGGCGAGGAGTTGGGGCTCGTCGGCTCGCGCTACTACGGCCGCCACCCCGTCGTGCCGCTGGCGAAGACGGTCGCGCAGATCAACATGGAGCAGATCGGGCGCACGGACGACAGCGAGGGGCCGCAGGTCGGCACGCTCGCCGTCACCGGCTTCGACTACTCGGACGTCGGCGAGACGCTCCGGCGCGCGGGCGAGTCGGAGGGCGTGCGCGTCTACAAGCACCCGACGAAGTCGGACGCGTACTTCTCGCGCAGCGACAACCAGTCGCTCGCCGACGCGGGTGTACCGGCGCACACCGCGGGCGTCGCCTTCCAGTTCCCCGACTACCACGCCGTCGGCGACCACTGGGAGAAGATCGACTACGCCAACATGGCGCGCGTCGCCCGCGCCGTCGGCCGCGCCGCCCTCTCCATCGCCGACTCCGCGCAGGAGCCCCGCTGGAACGAACAGAACCCCGGGGCCGCGCCCTACGTCGAAGCTTGGAAGAAGCTACACGGAAAATAGAAGGCGAAGGGCGAAGGGCGAAAGTGGGCTGCCGTCTACCGCCCTTGAAACCAACCTGCGCCCGGCGCGTATTAACTGGCTCAAACCGTTCACCGGTAAAAACCCCGTTTTCGGCTGAGAGTCCCCATTCGACTTCAAAGTTTTTGAAAGACAAGGAGCCTGTTTATGCGTTTTTTTAACTTCCGCGTGGCGTCCGCCGGCCTCGTCGCGTGCGTCCTGGCGCTGGCCGCGCTCGCGCAGACCGGCGGCAAGAACGGCCGCGGCTTCGACAAGGCGCGGATGGACGAGACCACGTCCGCCTGCACGGACTTCTACCAGTTCGCCAACGGCAACTGGCTGAAGACGACCGAGATTCCCGCGGCCTACCCCACCTGGGGCAGCTTCGTCATGCTCGCGGAGAACAACCGCAAGACGCTGCACGCGATACTCGAAGAGTCGGCGAAGAACGCGAAGGCCAAGGCCGGCTCGAACGAGCAGAAGGTCGGCGACTTCTACGCCACCTGCATGGACGAGGCCGCGCGCGAGTCGCTGGGCGCGAAGCCGCTCGCGCCCTACCTCGCGCGCATCGACAAGGTCTCGGACGTGAAGGGGCTCAACTCCCTGCTCACGGAGTTCCACAGGGCCGGGCTGCCCGCGCTCTTCAGCTTCGGCTCGCTCCCCGACCTCAAGAACAGCTCGTCCGTCATCGGCTTCGCCGGGCAGGGCGGCATCAGCCTGCCGACCAAGGAGTACTACACGAAGACCGACGAGAAGTCGGTCAAGCTGCGCGCCGACTTCGTCCAGCACGTGACGAACATGTTCCAGCTCCTCGGCGACCCGGCCGAGCAGGCGGCGAAGAACGCGCAGACCGTGATGGGCATCGAGACGCGGCTCGCCGCCGGCTCGCGCGACCCCGTCGCGCTGCGCGACTTCACGACGCAGTACCACATCATGGGCGCGCCCGAGCTGGCGAAGCTCACGCCGAACTTCTCCTGGGCCGACTACTTCGCAGGGCTCGGGCTCGCCAGGGACATCCGGATCAACGTCGCGCACCCCGAGTTCTTCCAGGCCGCCGACAAGATGCTGACCGAGGTGCCCGTCGCCGACTGGAAGACCTACCTGCGCTGGAACCTCGTCCGCGCCACGGCCACCACCCTCTCGTCGAAGTTCGAGACCGAGAGCTTCAACTTCTTCGGCAAGACGCTCTCGGGGAGCAAGGAGCAGCACCCGCTTTGGCGGCGCTGCACGTCGTCGGCCGACGCCAACCTCGGCGAGGCTTTGGGCCAGGTCTACGTCGCCCGCGCCTTCACGCCCGAGTCGAAGGCGCGGATGCAGACGATGATTACCAACCTCATCGCCGCCTTCAACGAGCGCATCCGGAAGGCCGACTGGATGACCGACGAGACGCGCAAGGCTGCGGTCGCCAAGCTGGCCGCCTTCGGGCAGAAGATCGGCTACCCCGACAAGTGGATCGACTACTCGCGCCTGAACGTCACGCGCGACTCCTACGCGGCGAACATCATCCGCGCCAGCGAGTTCTCGCAGGCGCGCGACCTCGCCAAGATCGGTAAGCCGGTCGACCGCGCGGAGTGGGCCATGACGCCCCCCACGGTCAACGCCTACAACAACTGGCTGATGAACGAGATCGTCTTCCCCGCCGGCATCCTCCAGCCGCCCTTCTTCAACCCCGAGGCCGACGACGCCATCAACTACGGCTCCATCGGCGCGGTCATCGGCCACGAGATCACGCACGGCTTCGACGACCAGGGCGCGAAGTTCGACCTCCAGGGCAACCTCAAGGACTGGTGGACGCCCGCCGACCTGAAGAACTTCCAGGCGCGCGGCGAGTGCGTCGTCAACCAGTTCTCGGCCTACGAGGTCGAGCCCGGGCTGAAGATGACGGGCAA
Organism: Pyrinomonadaceae bacterium; assembly: GCA_036388135.1. Lineage (GTDB taxonomy): Bacteria > Acidobacteriota > Blastocatellia > Pyrinomonadales > Pyrinomonadaceae > QHXN01. The sequence continues at coordinate 3,327 of DASVSK010000021.1, forward strand.
GCTCGTCTCGGGCGAGAGCATCGCCGACCTCGGCGGCCTGACCGTCGCCTACGACGCCTTCCAGAAGTCGCTCCAGGGCAAGCCGAAGCCCGAGAACGTCGACGGCTTCACGCCCGAGCAGCGCTTCTTCCTCGGCTGGGCGCAGGTCTGGGCGTCGAGGGACAGGCCGGAGTTCATGCGCCTCATGGCGCAGTCCGACCCGCACCCCATCTCGCGCTTCCGCGTCAACGGCCCGCTCTCGAACATGCCGCAGTTCGCCGCGGCCTTCCAGTGCAAGGCCGGCGACGCGATGGTGCGCCCCGAGAAAGACCGCTGCCAGGTCTGGTAAGGCAGTAGACGGTAGTCAGTAGTCAGTAGTCAGTAGTCAGTAGTCAGTAGAAAGACAGGCGGCGCGTCGGGTTTAATAACCGCGACGCGCCGCCTTTGTTTTCACTACTGACTACTGACTACTGACTACTGACTACTGACTACTGTCTGCTGAGTGCTCGCCTACTGCCTTCCGGTTATAGACGCGATGAGACAGTCCTGCCGCGGAGGGGAGTTACACCGCGGGGGAGCTTCGGCGTGTGGTGTTCTCTTTTTAGTGGCCGGCGACGGCCCCGGCGGCGACGCGCGCGCGCGCGGGGCGGCGTTCGTGACGCGCGCAGGCGCGCGTGAGCGCCTCGGCGACGCGGGGCTCGACGGCGCACTCGGGCTGGCGGCAGACGGCGGCGAGCTCGGAGACGACGAGGTAGCGCGCCCTCTCCAGCATCCGCTGTTCGCGGAAGGAGAGCGGCTTGAGGTGGTTCAGGTAGGTCAGGTTCTTCAGGACTTCGGCGACCTCGAAGACGTCGCCCGTGCGCATCTTGTCTGAGAACTCCTTGAAGCGATCCTTCCAGTCGTTGGCCGCGCCGCGGAAATCGTCGGAGAGGTGCTTGATGAGCATCTCGCACTCGCCCGAGGTGATGGGGGCGCGGAGCCCGACTTCGACTGCGTTGGCGACGGGGACGAGGACGACGGAGTTGGTCGAGGCGAGGCGGAGCGTATAGAAGGGAAGTGACGTCGCTCCGATCTGTTTCTGCTCTATGCGTTCGATGGTGCCGATGCCATGATTGGGGTAGACAACTTTCTGGCCGACTTTGAAACCCACCACACACCTCCTGTGTTGCAAAAAACAATGGCCGCGTCGCAAGGTCGGGTTGGGGCTCCCTTGAGGGGAATGAGCGCCGCGGCTCTGGCAGTTCGTAAAATCTAACGAAAGTGTAACAAGCCGCCCCCGCGCGGGTCAAGGTTTGGGATTCACGCCGAAAGTCGCGCCAAATTTCTTGTCGAAATTGCAACGGAAAACGCGGACTCGCCGCAAAAAAAACGTCCGCCGCGCGTTCACCGCCCCCGCTCACGCGGCGTCCACGGCGCGAGCCGCCCGGCCTCGCGCGGCGCGGTTAAGTTGTTGCCGGGCGGCGGGCGGCGGTGTTAGAGTCTCGCCCGTCCGAGCGCCCCGCGCGGTCGCGGGGAATCGAAAACCGGTTCGCGCCCCGTCGGGAAACCAACTCAAAAGGAGAACGCCCCTGTTGCTGTACGTCCTCATCTTTTTCGCCGTCGTCACGCTGTTCCTCTTCGTCCACAAGCTCGTCTACAAGCGGCGGATGGAGCGGAGCCTCGGGCGGAAGGTCAACGACCGCGAGCTGACTTCGCTGACGTCGTGGATGGACGCGACGCCGGAAGAGAAGGCCGGCGGGCGGGGCGCGCCGCCGCGAGCCTGAGCGCGACCGACGCGCACGCGCCGCCCGCAGAAGTTCAAAGGGGGCGCGCGACTCTTAGTC
>DASVSK010000022.1:0-5064 GCA_036388135.1 Pyrinomonadaceae bacterium
CACCGCGCCGACGACAACGCCGAGACGATCAAGGCGCGGCTCGCGACCTACGAGCGCGACACGCAGCCGCTGCTCGAATACTACGAGCGGACGGGCCGCCTCCGCCGCGTCGACGGCACACGCGACGCCCAGGCCATCTACGCGGACATTGAAAAAGCAGTAGACGGTGAGTAGTAAATGGTTAACGCATTGAGGCAGTCTCCATTCACCATTCACCATTCGCCGTTCGCCACCGGATGATTATCGGGAAGTCGAAAAGGGAATTGGAGAAGATGCGGGCGGCCGGGCGGCTCGTGGCCGAGGTGCGCGAGGAGCTGCGCCGGATGGTGCGCCCCGGCGTGACCACGCTCGAACTCGACATGGCGGCGGAGAAGATGATCCGCGACGCAGGAGCCCTCCCGACCTTCAAGGGCTATCACGGCTTCCCCTTTTCCATCTGCGCGTCCGTCAACGAGCAGATAGTCCACGGCTTCCCCTCGGCCTACGTGCTGAAGGAGGGCGACATCTTCTCGCTCGACTGCGGCGTCACCCTCGGAGGCTTCGTCGGCGACACGGCCACCACGGTGCCCGTCGGTCAGGTGGACGAGGACAGGCTCAAGCTCATCCGCATCGCGGAGGAGTGCCTAGAGCGGGCCATCCAACAGTGCTGGCCGGGCAAGCACCTGGGTGACATCGGCTGGGCGGTGCAGGAGTTCGCCGAGTCGCACGGCTACGGCATCGTGCGCGACTACGTGGGACACGGCATCGGCAGAAAAATGCACGAAGACCCGCAAATCCCGAACTACGGAAAGCCCGGCACCGGCATCAAAATCCGTTCGGGCTACGTCTTCGCCATCGAGCCCATGATTAACATGGGCACGCACAAGACAAAGACGCTCAAGGACGGCTGGACGGTCGTCACGCTCGACGGCCGCCCCTCGGCGCACGTCGAGCACACGGTGGCCGTCACGGAGGAGGGGCCGGAGGTGCTGACCCGCCTGGCCGAGGAGGCCGCCCCGCCGCAGCAGCAACAGGCCGGGACGGCCAGCGCCTGAAAGGGCGGGGCGCGTGTGCGCCACGGTTTGGAGGCGGGCGGCGGGTGTGTTATTATTCGCAGTTTGCCAGCCCAGTCAGGTTTTGACGCCACAAGTGATCTGATGCCGGGTGGGTTCCGGAAGGGGTGAAGTGAAATGAAGGTTAGGGCTTCCGTCAAAAAGATGTGCGATAACTGCAAGGTCATCCACCGCAAGGGCGTGGTGCGCGTGATCTGCACCAACCCCAAGCACAAGCAGCGCCAGGGGTAAGGAATTTTGGTTTTAGATTTTTGATCTGCGGTCTGAGGCCGCGTGGCCGCCGTTAACAAAACCGCAAATCAAAAATCGCAAATCGTCTTTAAGTAGAGACTCGGAGATAGAACTAAGATGGCTCGTGTAGTCGGCGTTGACCTCCCGGTAAACAAGAGAATCGGTATCGGACTGACGTACATCTACGGCATCGGCCGCTCGCGCGCGACCTCCATTTTGCAGGAGGCCGACGTCAGTGCCGACGTTCGTGTGCGCGACCTGGACGAGGCGCAGCTCAACCGCATCCGCCAGACCATCGAGGGGCAGGGTGAGGTCGAGGGCGACCTCCGCAAGCGCGTCCAGATGGACATCAAGCGGCTGATGGACATCGGCTGCTACCGCGGCCTGCGTCACCGGCGCGGCCTGCCCGTCCGCGGGCAGCGCACCCACACCAACGCGCGCACCCGCAAGGGCCCGCGCCGCGCCACCGTCGCCAAGAAGAAGGCGCCGGGCAAGAAGTAAATTCCGGTAGTCAGTAGACAGTAGTCAGTAGACGGCAGGACTTCCGCCTTAAGTCCGCTGACACTGTCGCCCCGGCGGCTCGCACCGGAGGTCTTCTGCTGACTACTGTCTACTGACTACTGAATACTGTTTTATGGCAAAAGCGACAACCGGCAAGAAGAAGACCTTCCGCAAGAAGGAAAAGAAGAACATCCCCGTCGGCATCGTGCACATCGCGGCGTCGTTTAACAACACGCTGATCTCGATCACGGACACCGAGGGGAACCTGATCGCGCAGTCGTCTTCGGGCGCGCGCGGCTTCCGCGGCTCGCGCAAGGGCACGCCCTTCGCCGCGCAGCAGGCCGCCTACGAGGCCGCGAACAAGGCCAAGGAGGTCGGGATGCAGCAGGCCGAGGTGCACGTCAAGGGCCCGGGCGGCGGCCGCGAGTCGGCCATCCGCGCCATCAACAGCGCCGGCATTCGCGTCACGACCATCCGCGACACGACGCCGATCCCGCACAACGGCTGCCGCCCGCCGAAGCGGCGACGCGTATAGTTTCCAGTTTTCAGTTTTTAGTTTTCGGTAAAGCGCATCAGCCTTCGCCGAAAACTTAAAGCGGTTCATTAACCTAAAGGACGAAGGGCCGCGCGCCGTGTGGCGTGCGGTCTGTAAACTTTTCCGTCTGACCTTTAGACCGGAGGCAAAAAAGAAGTGGCTAGGTATCGTAGCGCGGTGTGCCGTCTGTGCCGCCGCGAAGGCGCGAAGTTATTCCTGAAGGGCGATCGCTGTTTCAAGCCGTCGTGCCCCATCGAGAAGCGCGGCACGCAGCCGCCCGGACAGCACGGCAATTCGATGCGCCGCGGCAAGGCGCTGCAAGGGTACGGGCTCCAGCTCCGCGAGAAGCAGAAGGTCAAGCGCATCTACTTCGTCCTCGAAGGGCAGTTCCGCAACTACTTCGAGCGCGCGGCGCGCATGAAGGGCATCACGGGCGAGAACCTCCTCTCGCTGCTCGAACGCCGCCTCGACAACGCGGTCTACCGCGCCGGCTTCGCCACCTCGCGGCGGCAGGCGCGCCAGCTCGTCAACCACGGACACGTCGAGGTCAACGGGCGCAAGGTCGACATCCCCTCGTTCCAGGTCAAGGCCGGCGACACGGTGGGCATCAAGGAGGCGAGCCGCCAGAACGGGCACGTCGAGGGCGCGTGGCAGACCGCCGCGGGCCGCGGACGCCCGAACTGGATCGTGCCCGCCGACGGGGCGGAGATGAGCGCGCGCGTCGTGACGCTCCCCGTCCGCGACGACGTCGACCGCTCCATCAACGAGCAGCTCATCGTCGAGCTTTACAGCAAGTAACACTGAAGCGGCGTGGCGACGCGCGCACGGCCGGCACCCGAGTGCCGCGGGCGCGTGTCGCCTACGCATTGGTTGCCCTTTTCATACGAAGGTTTTCGACTATGGCAATGGATCAACACAACCTCTGGACGGGTTTTCAGATGCCGCGCCGCCTCGCCGTCGAGGGCGAGACGCTGACGGAGCGCTACGGCCGCTTCTCGGCGCAGCCGTTCGAGCGCGGCTTCGGCACGACCATCGGGAACTCTCTGCGCCGCGCGCTCCTCTCTTCGATTGAGGGCGCGGCCGTCACCGCCGTCAAGATCGAGGGGGTCGAGCACGAGTTCTCCTCCATACGCGGCGTGGTCGAGGACGCGACCGACGTCATCCTCAACCTGAAGCAGATTCCCTTCAAGCTCCACGGCACCGAGGCCAAGACGCTGACCATCCACCGCGACGGCGCGGGCGAGGTCACCTCGGCCGACATCGAGGCCGACGCCGACGTCGAGATACTCGACCCCTCGGTCTACATCGCGACCGTCAGCGAGGGCGGCTCGCTCACCATCGAGATGCGCCTCAAGCGCGGGCGCGGCTACGTCACCGCCGAGCGCAACTTCGACGAAGACCTCTCTTTGGGCTACATCCCCATCGACTCCGTCCACACGCCGGTCAAGAAGGTCAACTACACGGTCGAGGCCGCGCGTTTGGGTCAGAACACCGAGTTCGACAAGCTGACCATCGAGGTCTGGACCGACGGCAGCGTGAAGCCGGACGACGCCATCGGGCTCGCCGCGAAGCTGATCAAAGATCACATGCAGATCTTCATCAACTTCGAGGAGGACACCGACGAGTTCGCCTACCAGAACATCGAGCGCCCGCCGCTCCCGCGGAACGACGTGCTCGACCGCTCGGTCGACGAGCTTGAGCTCTCCGTCAGGTCTTACAACTGCCTGAAGAACGCCAACATCCGCACCATCCGCGACCTCGTCCAGCGCTCGGAGCGCGAGATGCTGGCGACCAAGAACTTCGGCAAGAAGTCTCTCAACGAGATCAAGGAAATCCTGCACGGGATGGGGCTCGACTTCGGCATGGCCTTCGACGAGCAGGGCAACCCCATCCCCGGCTCGGGCGGCTCCGACGTCGACCTCAGCGAGTACGCGGACGACGAGGACGACGAGGAGTAAAGAATTTTAGATTTGCGATTTTTGATTTTTGGTTGAGCGCGGCGCGGGCGTCGTCCTTCAATCAAAAATCAAAAATCAAAAATCGCAAATTTAAGGATTTGTCATGCGACACTTGAATGCACACAGGAAACTCGGGCGGACGAGCGAGCACCGCATGTCGATGCTGCGGAACCTCGCGACCTCGCTGATAACGGCGCGCGACGAGCGCATCGTGACCACGGTGCCGAAGGCGAAGGAGCTGCGCCCCTTCGTCGAGCGCGTCATCACGCTGGCGAAGCGCGCCGGCACGCTCTCGGGCGACGACGCGGCCACGCAGGCCCTCCACCTCCGCCGCCAGGCCGCGGGCTTCTTCCACGCGGGCAACACGCGCCGCAACGAGGAAGCGACCCGCGGGCGCAAGCAGGCGGAGATTCCGCGCACGGCCGGCGTCGCGGCGCTCAAGCGCCTCTTCGGCGAGCTGGGGCAGCGCTACGCAGAGCGCCCGGGCGGCTACACGCGCATCATCCGGCTGGGCCGGCGCGACGGCGACAACGCCGAGCTGGCCATCATCGAGCTGGTCGACAACCCGCGCGAGCGCGACGCGGCCGACTCGAAGAAGGCCAAGTCCGCTACGGGCAAGAAGAAGTCGGCGAAGGTCGGCGGACGTGCCGAGACCTCCTCGGCCGAGTCGACCAAGAAGAAGGAGACGGGGGGCGGCAGCCGCTCCGGTAAAACCGAATCTACCGCGGCCGAGCAGGAGACGGAGTAGTTAAAGCGGACGGGCCGGGGCGCGCAGCGATCTCCCGGC
>DASVSK010000023.1:0-2940 GCA_036388135.1 Pyrinomonadaceae bacterium
TGGTCGCTATCTGGCAGGAGCTGCTGGGCATCGGCGGCATCGGCATCCACGACAACTTCTTCGAGCTGGGCGGGCACAGCCTGCTCGCCACGCAGAACGGCTCGCGGCTGCGCGACACGTTCGGCGTGAGCGTGCCGCTCCGCACGCTGTTCGACCACCCGACGGTCGCCGAGCTGGCCGAGGCGCTCGAAGAGCTGCTCGCCGCCGAGCTGGACGACATCAGCGACGAGGAGGCCGAGCGCCTGCTCGAACAGGACGCGTAGGCGGAACAGACTATGTCAGAGCGAGAGACACAGACGGGACGAAGCAGGCTGTCGGGCGCGAAGCTGGCGCTCCTTGAGCAACGTCTGGCCCGCCGGAAGGAGGCGGGCGCGGGCGGCGCGGGCATCGGCCGGCGGCCGGTGCAGGAGTCAGCGCCCGCCTCCTTCAGCCAGGAGCAGGTATACCGCGCGACGCTCGCGGAAGGCCGCCCGTCGCTCTACAACATGGTCATCGAGTTCGCGGGGCTGCTCAACGTCGCCGCCCTCGAACGCGCGCTCGGCGAGATAACGCTCCGCCACGAAATCCTGCGCACGACGTTCGCCGAGGCGGCCGACGGCGGGCTGCTGCAAATGGTCGCGCCGCCGCGCCCGTTCCGCCTCGCGCTGCGCGACCTGAGCGACCTGCCCGAGGCGGAGCGCGCTTCGCGCGTGCGCGAGTTGGCGCTCGCGCAGGGGCGCGAGCTGGCGAGCCTCGGCGAGTACCCGCCCTTCCGCGTCACGCTGTTCGGCCTCGACGAGACGACGCACAGCCTCGCCGTCGCCATCCCGCACATCATCTGCGACCAGTGGTCGCTCGACGTGCTGACGCGCGAGCTGCTGACGCTCTACGCGGCCTTCGGCGCGGGCGCGCCTTCGCCGCTCGCGCCGCTCGCCGTCCAGTACGCCGACTACGCACACTGGCAGCGCCAACACCTGCAAGGCGCGACCTACGACGGCCTGCTCGACTACTGGCGGCGCGAGCTGGCCGGCTGTGAGTTCGTCCTGCCGCTGCCGACGAGCCGGCCGCGCCCGCCGCGGCAGACGTTCAACGGCGCGTACCAGACGCTCGTCATGCCGGCCGAGCTGGGCGCGCGGCTCGAAGAGTTGAGCCGCCGCGAGAACGTCACGCTCTACATGACGCTGCTCGCGGCCTACCAAGTGCTGCTGCACGGGCTGACGGGGCGGGAGGACGTCCTCGTCGGCTCGGCCGTGGCGGGTCGCGACCGCGTCGAGACGGAGGCGCTCATCGGCTGCTTCATCAACCTCGTCGTGCTGCGCGGACGACTCGGCGGCGACCCGACGTTCCGCGAGCTGGTCGGGCGCACGAGCGGCGCGGCGCTCGACGCCTTCGCGCACCAGGAGATGCCCTTCGGGCGGCTCGCCGCCGAGTTGCAGCCCGCGCCCGACCCGCGCTACACGCCGCTCGTGCAGACCAACTTCACGATTCACCCCGCGCCGCCCGCGTCGGCCGCGGACGCGCAGCCGCGCGGGCTCGCCATCACCTCTTCCATGCTCAACCTCGGCCGCGCGGCCGTCGACCTGACGTTGAGCATGACGCCGTCGCCGCGCGGACTCGCGGCCACCTTCGAGTACAACGTCGACCTGTTCGACGAGTCGTTCATCACGCGGCTGCTGGAAGAGCTGCAAACGCTCCTGACCGCCGTCGCCGCCGACCCGGAGCGGCGGCTGCGGACGCTCGCCGGAGAAATGTAGTAAGCCCCTCAGACCGAAACCCCTCGCGCGGGGCGACCCGGCCGAAACGCACCGCAGCGTGCGCGCGCCGAAAGCCCCGGTAAACAGTTTCGGGCCGCGACTCTCTACGCGCCGGCCGGAACCTTACGACCGTTAGCCCGACCCGCCGGGGTGGGCGCGGAGAAGGAGAAGCACAGGTGAAACGAATCAAAGTCTCACACGTCGTCTTTTTACTCATCCTTACCATGCTGGCCGTCGCCGTGGCGCGACAGTCGGTTGGTACCAACGAGAAGGCCACGGCCGAGCGGCGTAAGCAAGCGCCGGAGTCGCCCTTCGCGAGTCAGTTGAAGCGTGTTCGCGCCGCGCGCGCCGACGAGCGGGAGCACTTTCTGAAGCGCCGCAGCCTGCGCCGCGTCCTGCCGGGGCCCGCCAGCGCGTCGCGCGGGCGTCACCCGCTGACGGGGCCGAACGTGCTCGTCAACGACCCGCAGCGCCCCTACCCGGACGGGCTGCTCGGCCGCTCCGAGACGACCATCGCGGCCTCGCAGAACGGCCGCGAGCTGATAGCCGGCTGGAACGACGTCGAGGGCTTCCTGCGCCAGCCGTTCGACACGGCGCTGCCGGGCCCGCCGGGACTCTCCGGCTTCGGCTACTCGACCGACGGCGGCGCGACGTGGACCGACGGCGGCTCGCCGCCCGTCATCGACCACATCCTGACGGCCGGCGACCCCTGGATGGACAGGGGCGGCGCGGACAACAAGACTTTCTTCTTCTCGAACCTCGCGATTGACGAGCGCCTGCCGCCCGAGAACCTCGAGCTGGGCGTGAGCGTCCACCGCGGCCACTTCACGCGCGACGGGTTCGCGTGGGAGGACGCGCGGCTGATCGCGCCGCCCGACCCGAACGACGGCTACGACAAGGGCATGCTGGCCGCGGCCAAGGACGGCAGCGGGCGCGTCTACGTCTCCGTCACCAACTTCCGCTCCATCTGCGACCAGACGGCGCGCGGGCGCGGGCAGATCGAAGTCTGGCGCTCGCACGATTCGGGCGGGACGTGGCAGGGGCCGACCATCGTCAGCCCCGACCGCATGTTCATCACCGACCCGTCCGACCCGAACTGCGGCGCGGAGGGCATCCTGCAACACGAGTCGACGCCCGCCGTCGGCCCCGGCGGCGAGGTCTACGTCGTCTGGGAGCTGGGGCCGACCTTCCGCGCCGACGGCATCAC
>DASVSK010000024.1:0-3862 GCA_036388135.1 Pyrinomonadaceae bacterium
GGCGGCCGAACGGCTCCCCGAACCCCCTAAACGTTAATCAGGAGTGAATGAATGAGAGGGATGAGTAAACGTGTTCTCCTCGTCGCCGCCGTGCTGGCCGCGGCGTCAATGACGTTCTGGCTCGCCGCGCCCGCGGGCGCGGCCGCCGGGGCCTTCGTCGAGCAGGGCAAGCTTCAGGCCAACGACGGCGCGGCGCAGGACGCGCTCGGCTTCTCGGTCGCCATCTCGGGCGACACGGCCGTCGTCGGCGCGCCGGCCGACGCGACCGGCTCGAACTCGCGCCAGGGCGCGGCCTACGTCTACGTCCGCAACGGCTCGACGTGGACGCAGCAGCAGAAGCTGACGGCCTCCGACGGCGTCGCCAACGACGAGTTCGGTTACGCCGTGGCGATTACGGGCGACACCATCTTCGTCGGCCGCCACTTCACGCAGGTCGGCAACAACGCGCGCACGCGCGGCGCGGTCTACGTCTTCACGCGCACCGGCTCGACGTGGACGCAGGCCCCCGCGCCGCTGACGCCTTCGGACGCGGCCGACGGCGACCTCTTCGGCTCAAGCCTCGCCGCCGACGGCGGCACGCTCGTCGTCGGCGCGCTGCAAAAGAACAACGGCGGGACGTTCTTCCAGGGCGCGGCCTACGTCTTCAGCGGCTCGGGCGCGACGTGGTCGCAGCAGGGCAAGCTTCTGGCGAACGACGGCGGCTTCGCCAGCTTCTTCGGCTTCTCGGTCGCCGTCTCGGGCGACACGGCGGTCGTCGGCGCGCCGGGGCAGGCGGGCGTCTCCGCCGACGGCGGGCGCGGCGCGGCCTACACCTTCGTCCGCTCGGGCGGCGCGTGGTCGCAGCAGCAGAAGCTCCTCGCCTCGGACGGCGCGGCGGGCGACGCCTTCGGCTTCTCGGTCGGCGTCTCGAACGACACGGCGGTCGTCGGCTCGCGGCTCGACACCGTCAACGGCGTCGGCGGGCAGGGCTCGGTTTACGTCTTCACGCGCGCGGGCGCGGTCTGGGCGGAGCAGCAGCACCTCTTCGGCGTCGAGGCCACGCAGCGCAACGACACCTTCGGCGGGAGCGTCGCGATTAACGGCGACACCATCGCCGTCGGCTCGCCCGCGCACGAGTTCCAGCCGGGGGTCGCCAACCACGGCGCGGTCTATGTCTTCACGCGCGCGGGCGACGTCTGGACGCGGCGGCAGAAGCTCCTCCACTCGGACTTCGCGCCCGACGCGCTCGGCACCAGCGTCGCCTTTGACGGCTCGTCAATCGTCGCGGGCGCGCCCTCGAAGAGCAGCGGCCGCGGCGCGGCCTACGTCTTCGCCTTCCGGCCGAACGACCCCAACCGCGTCAACGGCGCGGAGACGACGCAGAGCAGCTTCTTCGGCGAGAACGTCGACGTCGACGGCGACACGGCCGTCGTCGGCGCGTCGTTCGACGACGTCGGCGGCGTGCGCAAGGGCGCGGCCTACGTCTTCGTCCGCAACGGCTCGGCGTGGGCGCAGCAGGCGCGGCTCGTCGCGCCCGACGGCCTCGACGGCGACGACTTCGGCAAGGCCGTCGCCGTCAACGGCAACACCGTCGTCGTCGGCGCGTACGACCACAAGGTGGGCAGCAACACGGGGCAGGGCGCGGCCTACGTCTACGTCCGCACGGGCTCGGCGTGGGCGCTGCAACAGAAGCTGACGGCCGCCGACGGCGGGGCCAGCGACCAGTTCGGCCTGAGCGTCGCCGTCAACGGCGACACGGCCGTCGTCGGCGCGCTCGGCGACGACCTCAACGCGACGAACGACAACCTCGGCTCGGCCTACGTCTTCACGCGCGGCGGCGCGACGTGGTCGCAGCAGGGCAAGCTCACCGCGGACGCGGGCACGGCGGGCGGCGGCTTCGGCACGGAGGTGGCCGTCTCGGGCGACACGGCTGTCGTCGGCGCGCCGCTCGAAACCGTCAACTCGACCACCAACCGGGGCGCGGCCTACGTCTTCCGGCGCGCGGGCTCGGCGTGGGCGCGCGAGCAGAGAATCGTCCTCGACACCGGCGAGTCCGGCGACCTGTTCGGCATCAGCGTGGACGTCGACGGCGACACGGCCGCCTTCAGCGCGGCGCAGGGCTTCAGCGCGACGGCCGTCAAGGGCGCGGTCTTCGTCTACACGCGCGCGGGCGCGGTCTGGACGCAGCAGCAGAAACTCCTTTCGAGCGACCTTGAGGACAACGACTACTTCGGCCGCGACGTCTCGGTCTCGGGCGACACGCTCATCGCCGGGGCGTTCGGCGACCGCGTCGGCGGGCAAGACCTGCCGGGGCAGGGCTCGGCCTACGTCTTCAGGCGCGCCGGCTCGACGTGGACGGAGCAGCGGAAGCTGACGGCCGCCGACGGCTCGGGCGCGGACTTCTTCGGCCAACACGTCGCCGTCTCGGGCGACGCCGTCATCGTCGGCGCGAAGGGCGACGACGTGCTGGGGAATCAGGAGCAGGGCTCGGCCTACATCTTCTCGCTCAGCGCGGGGACGACCCCGACGCCGACGCCCACGCCGGGCGCGACCCCGACGCCTACGCCTTCGGCGACACCGACACCGACGCCTACGCCTTCCCCGACGCCCACGCCGACGCCGCTCGGCACGGTGCAGTTCGCCACCTCCACCGTCCAGGCGGACGAGTCGGCGGGCGGGGGCGGCTCCGGCGTCACGTTCGGCGCGGCCGAGTGGTGGCGCGCGTCGAACGCCGCGGCGGCCGGCGGCTCTGCGGCGCTGACCGTGACGCGCACCGACGCGACGCAGGCGGCGAGCGTCGACTACGCGACGCAGGACGGCACGGCCTCCGCGCGCACGGACTACTCGGCGGTCTTCGGCACGCTCCGCTTCGCCGCGGGCGAGTCGTCGAAGTCCGTCGTCGTCGCGGTCACCGACGACCGCTTCCAGGAGGCGTCGGAGACCTTCTCGGTCGTCCTCTCCAACCCGTCCGGCGTCGCGCTGGGCTCGCCCTCGGCGGCGACCGTGCAGGTCACGAGCGACGACGCCGCGAACGGGCCCAACCCCGTCGCCGACCCCTCGTTCGACGCCGAGTTCTTCGTCCGCCAGCACTACGCGGACTTCCTCGGCCGCGAGCCAGACGCCCCCGGCCTCCAGTTCTGGAAGAACGACATCGACCAGTGCGAGACGCGCCCCGCGGCGGAGCGGCAGGGCTGCCGCGAGGTCAAGCGGGTTCACGTCAGCGCGGCCTTCTTCCTGTCAATTGAATTTCAGGAGACGGGCTACTTCGTCTACCGCCTGCACCACGCGGCCTTCGGCACGGGCGAGCGCCTGGGCTTGAGCCGTTTCCTCGCGGACACGGGCGAGGCGAGGCAGGACGTCGTCGTCGGGCAGGGGAACTGGGAGCAGCAGTTGGCGGCCAACAAGCAGGCGTTCGCGCTCGCCTTCGTCGGGCGGCCGCAGTTCATCGCGGCCTACCCGGCGGCCTTGACGCCCGCGCAGTTCGTCGACGCCCTGAACGCGAACACCGGCGGGTCGCTCTCGCAGGCGGAGCGCGACGCGCGCGTGGCCGAGCTGGCGGCCGACAACACCAACGCGGGTCGCGCGGCCGTGCTGCTCAAGGTCGTGGACGACGCGGACTTCCGCGCGCGCGAGTTCAACCGCGCCTTCGTCCTGATGCAGTACTTCGGCTACCTGCGGCGCGCGCCCGACGAGCCGCCCGACGGGAACTTCGACGGCTACAACTTCTGGCTCTCGAAGCTCAACCAGTTCGGCGGCCGCTTCATCGACGCCGAGATGGTCAAAGCCTTCATCACGTCAACCGAGTACCGCCACCGCTTCGGGCCGTGATGAAAGAAGTAGACAGTAGACAGTAGACAGTAGTCAGTAGAAAACTTCGGCGGGC
>DASVSK010000025.1:0-1991 GCA_036388135.1 Pyrinomonadaceae bacterium
GCTGTTGCAGGCGGTCGTGAGCGACGCCATCGGGCTCGGCTGCCGGAGGCTCTCACTCGGCCGCACCGCGCTCGAACCGAAGGCGCGGCTCGGCGCGCGCCCCGCGCCCATGCACGTCTGGATACGGCACCGCATCCCCGCGCTCAACGTGGCGGTGCGCGGGCTCCTCCGCGCCGTCCCTCACGACGAAGCGCCCGACCGCAACCCTTTTAAATAACCCCGCGGGCAATGCGAGTGTAGTTAATCCGCGACGCCGCTTCCCGGCGTCGGCCTATCTTTCCCGCACGGACGCGCGAAAGCCGTTGACGCGCTCCTTCAACTAACCGATTAATGCGCCAGCCGTTTTCGGGGCCTTGAAAAATTTCTTGCAGCCGGGCAACTCCTCCGGCGACGGGTCATCCAAAGCCTCGCCGAACCGAATTTCTACAGCCCCGCAGGGTTGTCTAAAAAGCTAGTACGTGCGCTCACCCTTCGGTGACGCTCTCTCCATCTCTCAACACAGCGCGGAAACATAGTCACGGCAAGGTGTGTCAACTGACGCGGGTCTTCGTCCGCCGCACGGGCGCGGGGGTTGGTTTTCTTCGCGGGCTCTGATACGTGGTGCTTAACATCTCATACACGTCATCCACGGTTATCGTCTCGGTCTCAACAAGGGGGCCCCTCGCACGGGCAGCCTTAGCTCACCAACCTGCCTGACAACTCTTTCCGGAGGATACATGAAGAAAGTTTTCGCGCTGGTCATGACGTTCGCGCTCTGCGCCATGATGCTCTCGTCCGCCTCGGTTCCCGGCCGCGCCGCGGCCAAGGACGACGACGGCAAAGCAAAGTACAAGGCTGATGAAATCCTGATTCAATTCAAGCCCGGCGCGACGGCCGAAGACATCGTCTCGGCCAGGAACTCCGTCGGGGCCCTCACCAAAAAGCAGCTCAAGAAGGCCGGACGCGCCGCCGCCAAGGGCGAACTCGAACTCGCCGCCATCCAGAGCGGCCTCTCCGTCGAGGACGCCGTCAGCATCATCCAGGCGCACCCGGCGGTCGCCTTCGCCGAGCCCAACTGGACGGTGCGGCACCAGGCCACGGCGCTGGATTCCTACTACACCAACGGAAACCTCTGGGGCATGTACGGCGACGCCACCACCCCCGTCAACCAGTTCGGCAGCCAGGCCGGCGAGGCTTGGGCCGCGGGCCACACCGGCAGCTCCTCCGTCTACGTCGGCATCATCGACGAGGGCGTCGACTACCTCCACGTCGACCTCGCCGCCAACATCTGGACGAACCCGTTCGACCCGGCCGACGGCGTCGACAACGACGGCAACGGCTACGCCGACGACACGCACGGCTGGGACTTCTTCCAGAACAACTCCGACGTCTACGACGGCGTCCGCCCGAGCGACTACAACACCGACCTGCACGGCACGCACGTCGCCGGCACCATCGGCGCTCTCTCCAACGGCGTCGGCGTCGTCGGCGTCAACTGGAACGTCACGATGATCTCGGCCAAGTTCCTCGGCCCCGACGGCGGCACCATCGCCGACGCCATCGCCGCCATCGACTACTTCGTCGACCTCAAGACCCGCCACGGCCTCAACATCGTCGCGCTCAACAACTCGTGGGGCGGCGGCGGCTACTCGCAGGCGCTGCACGACGCGGTCATCCGCGCCGCGAAGGCCAACATCCTCTTCACGGCGGCGGCGGGCAACGGCAACCTCGCCGGCATCGGCCAGAACAACGACAGGACGGCGAGCTACCCGTCGAACTACAACACGACGAAGGGCACGACGACCGAGTCGGCGGCCTCCTACGACTCCGTCATCGCCGTCGCCGCGCTGACGAGCACGGGCGCGCTCGCCAAGTACTCCAACTACGGCCTGACGATGGTCGACATCGGTGCGCCGGGCAGCGGCGTCTGGTCGACGTCCCCGAACAACACCCTGACCCGGCTCGACGGCACCTCGATGGCGACGCCGCACGTCACGGGCGGCGTGGCGCTC
>DASVSK010000026.1:0-2356 GCA_036388135.1 Pyrinomonadaceae bacterium
CTTCATCGACGGCGCGCAGTCCCTGCTTCAGGGGTGACGGCCGTCGCGGTCGTGACGCCCCGCCCGCCCGCGGGACGTGATGACCGTGACGCGGCGCGCCCCCCGCCCCGAACCGCCCCGCAATAAACCTCTTTTCAAAACGAACGGTCGTGCTATATTAGGCGCGATGAAGGCGGCCAATGAGACTTCGGGCGCGGGGGCCGGCAGGGCCTCGGCGAAGGCGCGCAGGGCGCACGGCGAGCGCACGCGGCAGGCCATCCTGGAGGCGGCCGTCCACATCGCCTCCGAGGAGGGGCTCGAAGGGCTGACCATCGGCCGGCTCGCCTCGGAGCTGGCGATGAGCAAGAGCGGGCTGTTCGCACACTTCGGCTCGAAGGAGGAGTTGCAGCTCGCCACCGTCGAGGCGGCGCGCGCCGTCTTCGTCCGCGAGGTCGTCGGTCCGGCCTTCGCCGCCGAGAAGGGGCTGGCGCGCCTGTGGAGGCTGTGCGACGTCTGGCTCGCCTACGTCAAGGGCGAGGTCTTCCGCGGCGGGTGCTTCTTCGCCGCCGCGGCCGCCGAGTTCGACGGACGCCCCGGCCCCGTGCGCGACCGCGTCGCCGAGGTCATGAGGGAGTGGCTGGCCGCGCTCCGCCGCTCGGTCTCGGAGGCGCAGGCCGCCGGGCAGCTCGGGCGCGAGGCAGACCCCGCGCAGCTCGCCTTCGAGCTTAACGCCCTTGAGATGGGGGCCAACTGGGCCTTCCAGCTCCACGGCGACCGGCACGCCTTCGCGCGCGCGCGCGAAGCGATGCTCGAACGTCTGCGCCGACACGCCACCGAGGGCGGCCTGCCGCTCCTACCCCCGCCCGGACGGAAGGCGGGCCGCGCCCGCGCCCCGCGAGGTAAACCAAAAACATGAGTACGACAGACGTTCATCTCTCGCCGCCCTTCGTCGAAAAGCGCGGGGCCGCGTGGGGCGCGCTCCGCGTCGAGCACTACCGCCTGCGCGCGGGCGAGTTGCCGGAACACCGGCACCGGGAGCACCTCATGCTCCTCGCGCTGAGCGGGTGCAGCGGCGAGATGCGGACGGCCGGGGGCCTGCGCGCGTCGGCGCAGGGGCGCGGCAGCGTCTGCGTTATCCCCTCGGGCGAGCCGTTCGCGTCGCGCGTCGGTGGCGACACCGAATGCCTCGGCATCTACCTCGACCCGGCGCTGGTCGAGCGCGCGGCGCGCGACGGCGACACCGCCACCGTCGGCGGCCGCTTCGAGGTCGTCGCGCGCAGCACGCCGCGCGACCCCCTGATCATTCGTGTGGGGACGGCGCTGCTGGCCGAGATGGGGGCGGACGCGCCGGGCTCGCGGCTCTACGCCGAGTCGCTGGCGAACGTGCTGGCCGTACACCTGCTGCGGCACTACACGGCCGCGGGGGCCGCGCCGCGCCGCTTCTCGGGCGGCCTCTCTGGCCCGAAGCTGCGGCGCGTGCTCTCCTACATCGCCGACAACCACGGGCGCGACCTGAGCCTCGAAGACCTCGCGGGCGAGGCCGCGATGAGCACCTTCCACTTCGCGCGCGAGTTCAAGCGCGCGACCGGCACGACGCCGCACCAGCACCTCCTCAAGTTCAGGGTCGAGCGCGCCAAGGAGCTGCTGGCCGGGAGTAAGCTGCCGCTCGCGGAGGTCGGCCTCCGCACGGGCTTCAGCCACCAGAGCCACTTCACGCGCCTCTTCCGCAGGCACACGGGCACGACGCCGCAGTCGTACCGCGTCACGGCCGCGCGCCCCGGCGACGAGTAGCAAGATTAATCAAGCCCCAGCAATAACGGGAAAGACACACGCGCGCGCGCGGGTCTAAGCTCACCCCCGTCGGTAAATTCGACGCGGAGGAACATGAGCGATGACCGGGAGGCTGAAGGGACTTTTCACGGCGCTGCTGCTTTTGACTTTGTGCGGCGGGGGCGCGGCCGGGCAGGGCGTCGGCGGAGGCGTCGGGGCGCGGGAGCTGATCGCGCGCGGCAACGCGCGCTACGCGCGCGCCGAGTACGAGGCGGCCATCAAAGTTTACGCGCTCGTCCCGCCGGAGGCGGGCGACGGCTACGCGCAGGCGCTCTACAACATCGGCGTCTGCCGCTTCGAGCTGTGGCAGACCGAGGAGGCCGCGAGGTTCTACGGGCTGGCGGTCGCGGCGCGCGGCGGCCGCTACCCCAGGGCCTCTTACGCGCTCGGGGTCGCGCTCGAAGAGCTGGGCCGCGCCGCCGAAGCGAAGGACGCCTACACGCGCGCCGCCGCCGGGCCCGGCGCGGGCTACGCCCCGGCGCACTACAAGCTCGGGATACTCGCGGCGGGCGAGGGCGACGTGGCGCGCGCGGCCTCGCACTTCCGC
>DASVSK010000027.1:0-1941 GCA_036388135.1 Pyrinomonadaceae bacterium
AAGGCTTTATGATCGCGGCCGGCGGCGCGCTCTTCTTCGTCATCGTCGCGCTCCTCCTCACGGTCAGGGACGAGCTTTTCCCCTTCCTCATCCTCGCCGGCCTCATCCTGACGGCCGGCGTCATGCGCATGCTCTACGCGCTGCTCCTCGAAGAGCACAGGCCGGGCGGGAAGACCTCGGAGCGCGACGCGGCGGCGTCGTCGGACTCCGGCGCGCGACTCCCGCGCGGCGCGTCCGGCGGCGGGGAACTGCCGCCCGCGCGCGCCGTCCCCGCCTCCTTCTACGCCAGACCCGGGGCCGACACCACCGACATGGCCGCCTCGCCGCCGAGCGTGACCGAGAGCACCACCCGCCTGCTCGACGAGGACGATGCGGGCGGCAGGAAGTAAGCAGAGTGCCGCAGGCCGCTTACCGCCCGCGGCGGCCGCTTGCCTGTTACGACCCGCGCGTTTATAAACGGCGCGTGAGGGCCGGGCCTTACCAACACTTCGCGGAAGAGTCTTCGTGCAGAAACTTCAGCTCAAGCCACAGCAGAAGGCCGTCAGGTCGTACTACAGCGCCCTCGGGCAGTTCAAGGCGCTCGACGTGTCGCACGAGACGGCGGTGCGCGACGCGTTTCAGGACTTGCTCAAGGAGTGCGGCCGTCAGTTCGGTTGGACGCTCGTGCCCGAGTGGCCGCTCAAGCGCGCGGGGCAGATGCCCCTGCGCGCGGACGGCGCGCTCGTCGACGAGTTCCGGCTCCGGCACGGGCTCTGGGAGGCGAAAGACAGCGCCGACGACCTGCGCCGCGAGGCGAAGAAGAAGCTCGAACTCGGCTACCCTTCCGACAACATCCTCTTCCAGTCGCCCGAGCGCGCCATACTCTACCAGAACGGCCGGGAAGTCCTCGACGCGGACATCACGGAGGCCGAGGCGCTCGTCGGCGCGCTCTCGCAGTTCTTCGACTACCGGCCGCCCGCCTACGAGCAGTGGGGGCAGGCGGTCGAAGACTTTCAGACGAAGATACCCGAGTTCGGGCGCGCTCTGGCAGACCTCATCGAGCGCGAGCGGCGAGGCAACAAGCGTTTCCGCGAGGCGTTCGCGGGCTTCTACGAGCTGTGCCGCCAGTCGGTCAACCCGAACCTCTCGGAGAAGGCGGTCGAGGAGATGCTCATCCAGCACCTCCTCACCGAGCGCATCTTCCGCACGGTCTTCCAGAACTCCGACTTCCGCAGCCGCAACGTCATCGCGCGCGAGATAGAGCGCGTGATAGACGCGCTGACCTCGCAGTCGTTCAGCCGCGACGAGTTCCTGCGCCGCTTCGACTACTTCTACCGCGCGGTCGAGGAGACGGCGCGCACCATCGAGGAGTTCGCGCAGAAGCAGGAGTTTCTGAACGCCGTCTACGAGAGGTTCTTCCGGGGGTTCTCGGTGCAGGTGGCGGACACGCACGGCATCGTCTACACGCCGCCGTCTGTCGTCACCTTCATGGTGCGAAGCGTCGAGCGCCTGCTGCGCGAGCGGTTCGGGAAGTCGCTCGGCTCGAAGGGCGTACACATCCTCGACCCGTTCGTCGGCACGGGCAACTTCGTCGTCCACTGCATGCAGGAGATAAAGCGGACGCAGTTGGAGCAGAAGTACGCGGAGGAGCTGCACTGTAACGAGGTGATGCTCCTGCCGTACTACGTCGCGTCGATGAACATCGAGCACGAGTACTACGAGCTGACGGGGAAGTACGAGCCCTTCGGCGGCATCTGTCTGGTCGACACGTTCGAGCTGGCGGAGGACAGGCAGATGTCCTTCTTCTCGACCGAGAACACCGAGCGCGTCGAGCGGCAGAAGCGGAGCCCCATCACGGTCGTCATCGGCAACCCGCCTTACAACGCGTGGCAGTTGAACGAGAACGACAACAACAAGAACCGCAAGTACAAGGCGATGGACAGGCGCGTCGCCGAGACGTAC
>DASVSK010000028.1:0-11900 GCA_036388135.1 Pyrinomonadaceae bacterium
CTTTTTTTATGAAGGAGGGGGAGGCGCGTGAAGGAAGACAGGCCGCGGGAAAGTTTGAAGCCCGCCCCACACGACGTTCGTGTGGGGCGGGCTTCGTCGTCTTTCGATTCCGGGCGTCGGTCGCTTAAGAGCGCCGCGTGGTTCCTTCAGCGGCCGCCTTCCGACTCGCGCGCGCGTCCCTCGTCGGCGGGGTCGGCGGCGCGCGAGGCGACCGGGCCTTCGGCGGCGTCGGGCGGCCGGCGCTTGTAGCGGTGCGTGACGGGGCGGCGGCGGCCGATGCCGATGGCGTTGCGCGAGATGATGAGCGTCGGCGGGAGCTGCCGCCGCTTGAACTCGTTGGCGGGCGACTCGACGCGGTTGAGGATGTCGTAGACGAGCGCGCGGTCGTGACCCTCGGCGACTATCTCCTCGGGCGTGGCCTTGCGCTCGAAGTAGAGCCGCAATATTGGGTCGAGCGCGTCGTAGGGCGGAAGGCTCTGGTCGTCGAACTGGTCGGGGGCCAGCTCGGCCGAAGGGCGCTTGTCGATGATGGCCCACGGGATGAGCTCGCCGCCGCGGTTGAGGTGGCGCGCGAGCGCGTAGACCTCCGTCTTGAGCACGTCGCCGATGACGGCGAGCCCGCCGTTCGTGTCGCCGTAGAGCGTGCAGTAGCCGAGCGCCAGCTCCGACTTGTTGCCGGTCGACAGCAGCAGCCGCCCCTCGGCGTTCGAGACGGTCATCAGGATGTTGCCGCGCAGGCGCGATTGCAGGTTCTCGGCCGCGAGACTTTCGCCGCCGCGCGAAGGCTTGGTGAGCCCCAGCTCCCTCGTCAGCACCTCGAAGGCGGACGAGATGGGGCGCTCGACGACCGGCATCCCGTAGTTGCGGCCGAAGGCGACGGAGTCCTCGACGCTCCCGCGCGAGGAGAAGGGCGAGGGCATCATCACGCCGAGCACGTTCTCCGCGCCGATGGCCTCGCACGCGAGCGCCGCGACGACGGCCGAGTCGATGCCGCCCGAGAGGCCGAGCACGGCGCGCTTGAAGCCGTTCTTGCGCGCGTAGTCGCGGATGCCTAAGACGAGCGCGCTCCGCACGGTCTCGACGTCGTCGCCGGGCAGGCACGTCTCGTCCCTCACGCCGCAGTCGAGCGAGACGGTGCCGACGAACTCCTCGAAGGGCGGCGCCTGGAGGATGGTCTGGCCGCGGCAGTCGGTGACGAGCGACGCGCCGTCGAAGATGATGCCGTCGTTGCCGCCGACGAGGTTGACGTAGACGACCGGCAGCCCCGAAGCCTTCGACCGGTGCTCGACCATCGAGCACCGCTGCCCCATCTTCGCCTTGTTGAAGGGCGAGGCGTTGGGCGAGACGATGACGCGCGCGCCCAGCTCAATCACCTCGTCGGTCGGGTCGTGCGCGTAGAGCCGCTCGCGCCAGAACGTCTTGTCGTTCCAGAAGTCCTCGCAGACGACGACGCCGAGGCGCTCGCCCCCGACGTCGAAGACGCGGCGGCGCTCCGCCGACTGGAAGTAGCGCGGGTCGTCAAAGACGTCGTACTCGGGCAGGAGCGTCTTGTCGGCGAAGCCGACCAGCTCGCCGTCGCGGATGACGGCCGCCGAGTTGAAGAGCCTGCGGCCGTGCGCCGAGCCGGTCGGGCGGACGGTGCCGACGACGGCCGTGATGCCGCGCGTCGCGGGGATGATCTTCTCCAAAGGCTTCAGCGACGACTCGGCGATGTCGCGGTCTAAGAACCAGTCGAGCGAGGTGTAGCCCTGGACGGCCGCCTCGGGGAAGACGACGAGGTCGGAGCGCTCCGCCTTCGCCTGCTCGATGGCGCGCAGAATCTTCGCCGTGTTCCCCTCGTAGTCGCCGTTCGTCGTGTCTATCTGTCCGATGGTGACGCGCATGGCTGGATTTTATCACCTCTCGCCCCGCCGCTTCATCGTAATCGGCCGGCGGCCTTCGAGCGATTCGCCGCCGCGAAAGCCGCTCCGCGCGGGGCGCGCAGCACTACTGACTACTGACTACTGACTACTGTCTACTTCCTACTCCCTACTTCTTCCCGTGCCCGCCGCCGCCGGGCGTCTCGATGCGGACGCGGTCGCCGGGCTTCAAGTCGCGCGAGCCTTTGGCGTCGAGCTTCGAGGCGCGGCCGTCGCGCACCAGCGAGTCGCGGCCGGGCTCGCCGTCTTCGCCCCCCGCGAGGCCGTAGGGCGCGCGCGTCCTGCGGTCGGCGAGGAGCGACATGCGCGCGGGGACGAGCGTCTCTATCTCGCGGACGACGCCGTCGCCCCCGCGGCGCGCGCCCCGCCCGCCCGAGCCGCGGCGCAGGGAGTAGGCGCGCACGCGCAGCGGGTAGGCGTACTCCAAAGCCTCGGCGGGCGTGTTCAGGCTGTTGGTCATGTGCGTGTGGACGCCGCCCACGCCGTCGAGCCCCGGCCGCGCGCCCATGCCGCCCGCGACCGTCTCGTAGTAGGCGAACCCGCGCCCCGTCCGCGGGTCCGTGCCGCCGACGGTGAGGTTGTTCATCGAGCCCTGGCTCGCCGCGGGGACGCGGCCGGGCAGCGCCTGCGCCAGAGCCTTGAAGAGCACGTCGACGATGCGCTGCGAGGTCTCGACGTTCCCGCCCGCGACCGGCGCGGGGTGCGCGGCGTTGACGACCGTCCCCGGAGGCGCGTTGACTTCCAGCGGCTCGGTCAGCCCCGCGCTCGCGGGCACCTCCTCCGCGCCGACCAGGCAGCGGAAGACGTACGCCACGGCCGAGACGGTGATGGCCTCGACGGCGTTGACCG
This sequence comes from Pyrinomonadaceae bacterium, assembly GCA_036388135.1. GTDB lineage: Bacteria > Acidobacteriota > Blastocatellia > Pyrinomonadales > Pyrinomonadaceae > QHXN01. The sequence goes on from DASVSK010000028.1 coordinate 2,769, forward strand.
GCCCCGCCACCTGCGGCGCGCTCCCCGCGAAGTCGACGCGCGCACGCTCGCCCCGCACCTCGACGCGCACGCGCAAGGCGACCTCGCCGGGCGCGACGCCGTCGGAGTCGAGCGCGTCCTCGGCCTCGTAGACGCCGTCGGGGATGGCGCGCAGGGTCGCGCGCATCATGCGCGCCGAGTAGTCGATGAGGTGCCGCGCGTACTCGGCCGCCTCCGCCGCCCCCGTGCGCCCGACGATTTCGAGCAGACGCGCCGCGCCGGTCTTCAGCGACCCGACCTGCGCCTCGAAGTCCGCGCGCCGCTCGCGCTCGACCCTCACGTTCGCCATCAGCAGCCGCATCACGTCGTCGACCACGCGGCCGCCGCGCACGAGCTTCACCGGCGGAATCCTCAACCCCTCGCCGTAGACGTCCGTCGCCATCCCCATCGAGCCCGGCGTGGCCCCGCCGATGTCGGCGTGGTGCGCGCGGTTCGCCACGTAAAAAAGGGGGGTCGGGGGGAAAGGGTCGGGGGGAAAGGTGTCACGTGCACGGCGAGCCGTCAGGGCGGCGCGCGACGACGCAACTCCCTTCCCCCTTCCCCCTTCTCCCTTCCCCTTTCCCGCTGACCCCCGCCCCTTCCCCCCTGCGTCGAAGACGCCGGAGACGAGCGTCACGTCCGGCAGGTGCGTGCCGCCTGCGAAGGGGTCGTTGAGGACGACGACGTCGCCGGGCCCGATGGACGTCTCGCGGAGCGCGGCGGCGACGGCCATCGGCATCGAGCCGAGGTGAACCGGCATGTGGTCGCCCTGCGCGACGACCAGACCCGCGCGGTCGAAGACGGCGCACGAGTAGTCGCGCCGCTCCTTGATGTTCGGCGAGTGCGCCGTGCGCCGGAGCGTTAGCCCCATCTCCTCCGCGACCGACGTGTAGAGCGCGCGGTAGATTTCCAGCGTCGTCGGGTCGAAGCCCTTGCCCTTTTTCATAACTCGTCGGCGACTTTCATCAACTCTTCGGCGGCCTTCACAGCTCGATGACGAGATTGCCGTGCGCGTCCAGGGACGCGCGCGCGCGCGCGGGGACGAGCGTCGTCGAAGAGTACTCCGTGACGACGCACGGCGCGCGGAGCCGCGCGCCCTCCGGCAAGTCCTCGCGGCGGTAGACGGCCGCCCGGCGCGCGCCCTCGTCGAAGTGGACGCGCGCCGTGCGGTGCGGCTTGACGGGAGCGCCGGTGACGGCCGTCCGGCGCGGCCGCGCGTCCTTCAGCCCGCCGACGAGGCCGGCGGAGAGCAGCCGCGCGCTGACGACCTCGACCGAGTCGGCGGACTGCGCGTAGCCGTAGCGCGCCTCGTGCTCGCGGTGGAAGCGCTCGACGAGGCGACGGCCGCCGTCCCACGCGACCTCCAGCTCGAACGACTGCCCAGCGTAGCGCGCCGCGACCGTGCGCGCGTGGCTCTGCCGCGCGTCGTCGAACCCCTCGCGCCTGAGCGCGCCGCGCGCCTCTCGCTCCATCTCGCCGAACGCGCGCTCGACGCGCGACGCGGCCCGCGCCTCCGGCCCGCCCGCAGCCCCGCCGCCGACTTCGAGCATCAGCGTGCGGCTCAGGCTCTTGACCACGTCGGCGCGCAGGCACCCCAACGCCGAGAGCGCGCCGGCCCAGCACGGCACGACGACGCGCGGCACGCGCAAGTGTCGCGCCAGCTCGACCGCGTGCAGGCCGCCCGCGCCGCCGAAGGTGACGAGCGTGCAGCCGCGCGGGTCGAAGCCGCGCTCGACCGAGACGGCGCGCAAGGCCCTCTCCATCCCCGCGTTGACCACGCGCACGACCCCGAGCGCCGCCTCGACCGCCGACACCTCGCGCCCGCCCGCCGCCGACACCTCGCGCGCGAGCGCGCCGAACGCTTCGGCGGCGCGGCCTTCGTCCAACTTGAAGTCGCCGCCCAGCAAGTCCGCCCCGCCGAACCTCCCCAGCAGGAGGTTGGCGTCCGTCACGGTCGGCAGGGTCGAGCGGCCGTAGCAGGCCGGGCCCGGCACCGCGCCCGCCGACTGCGGCCCGACGCGAAGGCTCCCGCCCGCGTCGACGCGCGCGACCGAGCCGCCGCCCGCGCCGACGGTGTGGATGTCGAGCACAGGCACGGCCACCGGCAGACCCGCCACGCTCGCCTCGTTCGTCAGGCGCAAGCGCCCGCCCGCGCACAGCGCGACGTCCGTAGAAGTCCCGCCCATGTCGAACGTGATGACGTCGTCGAACCCGGCCCGGACGGCCGCGCGCGTCGCGCCGACGACGCCGCCCGCGGGCCCCGAAAGTATCGTGCGCACGGGCTCCGCGGCGGCCGCGCGCGCTGAGGCGCTCCCTCCCGACGACTGCATCACGCGCAGGCGGCTCGCCGCGACGTGCGCGCCGAGCCGCCCGAGGTACGAGCCCATCAGTGGTTGCAGGTAGGCGTTGATCGTCACGGTCGACGTGCGCTCGAACTCCCGGTACTCGGGGAGGATTTTGTGCGAGACGGAGAGCGGCACGCCTCCGAGCCCGGCCGAGAGCGCGCGCTCGACGCGCCGCTCGTGCTCCGGGCGCGCGAAGGAGAAGAGCAGGCAGACCGCGACCGACTCGACGCCCGCGCGCTTCAGCTTCCTGACGAGGGCGGCGACCTCTTCGTCCTCCAGCTCTTCGACGACCGACCCGTCGGCCGCGACGCGCTCGCGCAGGCCGAAGCGCAGCGCGTCTTCGACGAGCGGCGCGGGGCGCGTCCAGTCGAGGTCGTAGAGACTCCCGCGCGCCTGCCGGCCGATGACGAGCACGTCCTCGAACCCCCTGGTGGTGACGAGCGCCGCGCGCGCGCCGCGCCGTTCGAGCAGCGCGTTCGTCCCCACGGTCGTCCCGTGTACGACTTCGAGGTCGCGGAGCCGCACGCCGGCCTCGCGCGCCACGCGGCGCAGCCCCTCGCTGATGGCGCGCGAGGGGTCGTCCGGCGTCGAAGGCACCTTGAAGATGCGCGCACGGCCGCCCGCGTGATACACGAAGTCCGTGAACGTACCGCCCGTGTCCACGCCCACGCGCACGCGCGCTCCGCCTTCCCTGTTCTTTGTTTCGGGGGCCGCCGCGCCCCGCCGAGGAGGTTTCATTTGCTGGGCTACACGGACTTGCTTCAGGACGTGCCCGACGTTTCGGACTACCGCCGGCTCCGGGGCGCGCGCGACGCCGCGCGGGGCGGGCCGCGTTTAGCTCCGCCCGCCCCACGCGCCGAGGAACTGGCGGAGCGCGACTATCTTGCCGAGGTGATAAGAGCTGTGAACCGAGAGGCTGTGGAGCACGTCCTCCATCGTGACGCCGGGGTCGGTCTCGTGCGCGACCCTTTCGGGCGACCCGGCCCACCACAGGGCTTTTTCCACCCCGCCCAAAAACTCCGCGACGAGCGCGCCCCACTCTTCGAGGCTCGCGGGCGGCGTCTCCGGGTAGACGCGCCCCGCCTGCCACTCGGCGTAGAGCGCCTCGTCGCGGTCGACGACGATGGACTGCCAGCGGCTCGCGTGCCAAAGCTCCTCGTAGATGGTGTGCGACTGCGCGGACGGCCTGCGCGTCACCTGTTCGAGCGTCAGCCCCGCGAGTATCTCGCCTCGCCGCGCGAACTCGCCGTCCCTGAAAAGGTGCTCCCACTTACTCAACGTGAATCCTCCCGCGACCCTGAGTGCGGTTTAAATTTGCCACGGAGACACGGAGACACGGAGATTAAATCTCAAATCTCAAACTCTTAAACCCTCCGTGTCTCCCTGTCTCCGCGGCTAATCCTTCGGCGGCCTCTCGGGAGGGGCCGTCAGCGCGGCAGCGTCTCGGCCAGCAGGCGGAAGACGTTGCCGCCCATGACGGCCCTCACCTCCTCCTCCGCGAACGCTTCGGCGAGCAGCGCGTCCGTGATCTCGACGACGCCCGCCGTGTCGAACGGGGTGGTGACCGCGCCGTCGAAGTCGGAGCCGAGCGCGACGTGCTCGACGCCCATCACGTCGGCCGCGTGGCGGACGGCGCGCGCCACCGCCCGCGCGTCCGTCCCGCAGGTGGCCGCCTCCCAGTAGCCGATGCCGACGACGCCGCCCGACGCCGCGACCTTCCTCAACTGTCCGTCGCTCAGGTTTCGATTGTTGTCGCACGTCCCCCTCACGCCCGTGTGCGAGACGACCAGCGGGCGCGTCGAGACGGCGGCCACGTCGTCGAACGTCGCGGCCGAGGCGTGCGCGAGGTCGACGAGCATCCCGCGCGCCTCCATCCGCCTGACCATCTCGCGCCCGCGCTCCGTCAGCCCCGTCTTGTTGACGCCGTGCGCCGAGCCGCCCCACTCGTTGTCGGTGAAGTGCGTCGGGGCCATCATGCGGAAGCCCGCGTCGAAGAGCGCGTCGACGTTGCGCGCGTCCCCTTCGAGCGCGTACGCGCCCTCCACGCCGAGCAGTCCGGCGACCGCCCGCGGCTCGCGCCCGCGGCGTTCGATAAACTCGGCGAGGTCGCGCGCGGTCCTGACGACGACGAGGCGGCCGCCCGAGCGCCCCGCCGCGTCGTGGAGTTTGCGCGACTGGTGGAGCGCGCGCTCAAGCAGGCTGCGCCACGTCCGCGCGGGCCAGCGCCCGGCGACGGCGAGCGCGGTGACGCCGTTCCAGCCGTCGTCGTTGCTCTCGTAGTTCGAGAAGAAGGGCGTGCTGGTGACGACCGTGAAGAACTGTAGCGCGACGCCGCCCTCGGCGAGCCGCGGCACGTCCACGTGGCCGCGCGAGGAGCGCGCGAGCAAGTCCCTGTCCCACAGCAGCGTGTCCGCGTGCATGTCCGCGACGAGCAGCGCCCGGTGCAGCGCCCGCGCGCGCTCCGACGCGCGCGACGGCCCGCGCACGCGCGTCCCGTTGAACAGCCACTCGGCCGCCGCCGCCGCGACCAGGAAGAACGCCAGCGCGCCCGACACGACCAGCAGAAGGAGGGCTGCGGGGAGCTTTCTCTTCATGGAAAGAAAAGGAGTAGACAGTAGTCAGTAGACAGTAGTCAGTAGAAAACCCTTCGCTGCGGGACAGTCAGGTTTAAAGTGTAAGCGCCGCATCGCGGAGCGACTACTGTCTACTGTCTACTGTCTACTGTCTACTGTCTACTCTCCCACTACCACGCGGCAGCCCGAGGCGTGGGCGGCGCGCGCGGCGTCGAGGACGAGCTGCGTGCGGTGGCCGTCGTCGAAGGTGGCCGCGCCCTCGACAGTCGTGCGGCCGTCGCGGAGCGCGTCGACGATCTCGCGCGCGAAGACGGTGAAGCCGCGCGACCACTCGTTGTCGCGCAGGCCCTCGGCCAGCGGCGCGCCTTCGGTCTCGACCCTCTCCCACTCGCGGCCCCCGAGACTCGCGCGCCAGAGCGAGCCCTCGCCCTCCAGACGCAACGCGCCCTCCGTGCCGAAGACCTCGACCGTGTGCTCGGGCCGCCCCGCCTCGGCCATCGAGACCGAGACGACCCCGGTCGCGCGCTCGACCGCGCCGCCGTCCTCGAAGTTGACGAGCATGCTCGCCTCGTCGTCACTCGTCACCCGCCGCGGCACGCCCACCGAGCCGTCGATGCGCTCCTCCGCGTACGTGGCGAGCGCCGCCGAGACGTGCGAGACGTTCGTGCCGAGCAGCCAGTGGAGCGCGTCGACGGCGTGCGACCCGATGGCCCCGAGCGCGCCCCCGCCCGCGCCCGCGTCCGACCACCAGTTCCAGCCCCCGCCCGCGACGGCGCGCGAGTCCGCGCGCCACAGGAACTTCGCGTGGCGCACGCGCCCCACGTCGCCGCCCCGAATCAGCTCGCGCATCCGACGCCGCGCCGGCAGGAACCTCAGCTCGTGGTCGACGAGCGCCAGCGCCCCGCCCGCGCGTGCCGCCTCGCACATCCGCGCCGTCTCCCCTGCGTCCATCGCCATCGGCTTCTCGCACAGCACGGCCTTCCCCGCCCCGAGCGCCGCCAGCGTCATCTCCAGGTGCGTCACCGGCGGCGTCACGATGCTGACGAGGTCGACGTCGGCGCGCGCCGCCAGCTCGCGCCAGTCCGACGCGACGACGGGGATGTCGAACTCCCGCGCCGCCTCCTCCGCGTTCTCCCTGCGCGCGCTCGCCACCGCCACCACCCGCGCGCCCTCGCACGCGCGCCACGCCGGCAACTGCGTCGTCCGCGCGAACCCCGTCCCGATGACGCCGACGCCGATTGTCCTTTGACTTGTCACGAACGCACCGGCTTTCTGTTTTGATTGTACTGAGGTGAGGTGAATGCCCTCTGTAGGATTTGAACCTACAACCAACGGATTATGCCTGCCGCTACGGCTTTCGCCGCGCACCGCCGAGGGGCGATGTTTGTGGTCTGGACTTTCCCTTCGCTTTACGCGTCTGCCGTCAAGTCTCTACACCTTCCCCGCCCGGACGGGCGGGGCTTGGCTCGGGATTACCGTCCCGCTTTCGCGGCTTAGGCTTCCCCGAATTTGGCAGATTCTACGGGCGCACCTGAGACGAATTCGCCATTGACCGAACTCGAATGTGATACGCTCGCAACCCTACTTTGGAGGTCTTATGGAGAAGTCTTGCTCCGTCTGCGAAGCCCGACTGACCGGCAGGCAGACGCGATTCTGCTCGCTTCGGTGCAAGAACGCCTCGACGAACAACAAGCATCAGAATTACGTCTCCCAGCAACAGCGCGGGCGCGAAAGAAGGCTACTTCTGATTCAAGGGAAAGGTGGCCGCTGCGAGCGATGCGGCTACCGTCGCAACAACGCCGCGCTGGCTTTTCACCACCTCGACCCCGCCGCCAAGTTCTTCCCCGTCGACCTCAGAAGCTGCTCGAACACTTCCTGGCGAGCGCTTCTAGACGAAGCCGAGAAGTGTCTTCTTCTATGCCTGAACTGCCACTCCGAAATTCACAACCCTGATTTCTCCACTTAGACCTTTCAAAGAACCGAGTCCGCTGCTCTAACCATTGAGCTAAGAGGGCACGTGTGTTGTGCTGGGCGCGATTATAAAGACCGGCCCGGGACGCCGCAAGCGAGCCGCACAGGAACGCGGGAGTGCGGGCGCGGAATGACGAGCCGAAGGCGGGTCTTATTCAGTTCAACGTTCCGCATTCATCGCTTCTTTGAGCGCCTCGATCTGGGCGAGGTGGCGCGACTCGTGGGCGGCGACGAAGAGGAGCCACTGGTAGAGGTCGAGCGGGCCCCAGGCGGGGTGTGGGAAGCGGAGGGCGCGGCCGTCGGCGCGCTCGATGCGCGGGCGCAGCGCGCGGAGTGCGGCGCGCGAAGTGTCGAGCGCCGCCAGCGAGTCGGCGAGCACGGGCGCGTCGCCGGGGCGGATGCGCTCGGGCGCTTCGAATTTGACGCCGCGGCTGCGCTCGACGAATTCGCCGATGGAGACGGGGGCGAGGGGGTAGCCCCCGTCGCGCGCCGCGCCCGACTCCTCGGCCTTGTCGAGCAGCTTGCCGAGGAGCCCGACGACGTTGCCCTCGACTATCGAGAGGTGCTCGCAGAGCTGCGCGACAGACCACCTGTCCGGCGCGGGGCGGAAGTGCTGCTGCTCGTCGCTCAGGCCCTCGACCGACCGGCGCAGGCGCTCGCGCGTGACGTCGATGTGGTCGTAGATTTCGCCGACGCTGTGGAAGTCCATAAGGGGTGGTTGCTCCTCTCGGCAGGCGTTGGTTGAACGAGGCCGGGTTGAAAGAGGCCGAGCACGGCCGCCTGCGGCGAGAGGCGGAGCACGTGCCAGCGCGGGTACTTGAAGACCGGCTCGTCGTGGTAGATGTGGACGAAGGCCGTCTGCGCGTAGACCGTCCCCGGCTCGACCCATTCGAGCCGGACGAAGGGGTTCATCGAGATGAGCACGGCCTCGCTCGACGGCGCGGCGGCGGGCTGCGGCTCGCCCTTCTGGAAGACGCGCGCGTCGTACTCGACCGAGGCGGCGCGCAGCGGCTCGCGCAGGGAGAGCCCCGCGCCGGTCGGCGCGCCGCCCGCGGCGTCGTAGACGGCCACGTCGTAGTCGAACGCCGTCGCCAGCTTCGAGCCGTCGGGCGACCAGGCGGGCTCGACCGGCGTCAGGCGGTCGTCGAGCAGCCGCTCCTGGCCTTCGAGCGTGACGAGGCGCGGGCGGCCCGCGTGCGGGAAGCCCTCACGGCGCTGCGCCTCCCACTCGTCCTCCTTGCAGGCGAGCGCGGCGACCGTCTGCCCGTCGGGCGACCAGGCGTGCTTGAAGTAGATGAGCCCCTCGCGCGCCGTCAGCGGCCGCAGGTCGAAGCCGTCGCGGTTGCCGACGTAGACCTGCTCGGTGCGGAAGGTCTGCGTCGAGGGGATGATGGGCGCTGTCGTCGGGCTCGGCTCGGCCTGCCCCGCGGCCGGGTCGGCCGGCGGGAGTTCGGCCGGCGGCGCGGACGCCTCGGGCGGCGTCGGGGCGGCCTGGAGCGAAGGGTTGCGCACGCCGCTGAAGAGTATGCGCTCGCCGTCGGGCGACCAGGAGACCTCGCCGGGGAAGACGCCCGTCAGGTCTGCGGGCAGGACGTTGCGTATGAACTGGCCGTCGGACGAGTAGAGGTCGATGCGGAAGTCGTTTTCGGTGGCGCTCGTGCCGTAGAGCGCGAGCACGCGCTGCCCCCTCGGGTCGACGACCGTGCGGATGAGCGCGTCGTCGGGGCGCAGCGCCTCGAAGGCGGATTTGACGGCCGCGAAAGTCTCGTCCGGCTCGTCGCGGCGCAGCGGCTCGGGCAGAGACTCCTCGGCCGCGTCCGCCTCGAAGCGGAAGGCGAGCCGCTCGGCCGGCACGTCGCGCAGGCTTTTCGGCACGACGCTCAGCCCCGCGGTCTCCCTCATCTGCCGACAGCCGGAGGCCATGCAGAGCGCGGCGGCCAACAGCATCGCCCACAGTCTCTTGTTCATCCCGGCCAACTCCCTCACGCCTTCCCCGCCCGAATTTTCGCGCCCCGCGCCTCCCGCGTCGAACCCGGCGCGCGCGCCGGCCGCCGGGCTTCACCCGCGGAGGCCCCAGGTTTTGAAGGGCGATGATAGGGAGCGGCGGCGTGCGATGTCAACGAGGCCGAACCGCCCGCGCCAGGCCCCGACGGCCGAAGTCCCGAAGAGCCGGAAGAGGCGACCGCCGCCCGCGACCCCGCGCACGCGCGCGCCCGGCCCGCGGG
>DASVSK010000029.1:0-2751 GCA_036388135.1 Pyrinomonadaceae bacterium
CCTCGACCACGAACTGGGCCGACGTCATCATCCTCGCCGAGCCGCACACGCCCGCCGACGGCAACGGCGCGCGCTTCACCATCACCTCCGTCAGCGCCAAGACCGGCGCTTTCGTCGTCACCTTCGCCTCGCCCTGCGGCAAACAGCAGGTCACGGTCAACGTGAGCTGACGCGGTGGATGGTGGATGGTGAATAGTTAATGGTGAATGGTGAATGGTGAATGGTGAATGGTGAATAGAAAGCGCCGACGCCTCTATTCACCATTCACTATTTACTATTCACCATTCACCGCCTTTAGAGGTGCGCGGAGAGGCGTGCGGCGAGGACGTGCTTGGGCTGCGCGCCGACGATGCGCTCGACGGGCTGGCCGTTCTTGTAGATGAAGAGCGTGGGGATGGATTGGACGCCGAGGGCGGCGGCCGTCTGCGGGTTGGCGTCGACGTCGAGCTTGGCGACGCGGTAGAGGCCGGCCGACTCCGCGGCCAGCTCGTCGAGCGCGGGCGCGATCATGCGGCACGGGCCGCACCACGCCGCCCAGCAGTCGAGCAGCACGGGGCGCGCGTTGGAGGCTTCGACCACCTCGCGCGCGAACGTCCCGTCGGTCACGGCCACCGTCTTCGAGGCGTAGCCGCCGCCGCCCCTCTCGCCCGCGCCGGTCGCGCCGGCCGGCCCCGCCGCCGGGGCTTCGCCCTGTAGCCCCGCGCCGCACCTGCCGCACACGGGCTGCTTGCCGACCACCACCACGCGCTCGTCCACACGGTTCTTCGCGCCGCACTTCGCACAGGCCACAATCGCCATCGTCTTAAACCCCCCTGCGTTTCTCGGCGAGAGTTTGACACAGTTGCGCGCGGGGGCGGAAGCGCCGCCCGCCCGCTTTGCGTAAGGCTTAAAACGCCGCGCGCCGTTCGCCCGCGCGCGAGGTTTCGTTGTAAGATTCTCCCGACTTTTTCTCCCGCACAATTCATCCGGACGAAGGAAGTGTTAAGCACGATGCGGCACACTCGCACGAAGTCGTTCGCCCTCGCGGCCTGCCTGTTGCTGCTCACGACGGCGGCCCCCGAAGGGCGCGCCCAGGCCACCGACCGGCGCTCGCGCGCCGTCCCGGCGAACGCGCCGGAGATAACTTTCAAGGTCTCGATGCCGAGGCCGCACACGCACCTCTTCGAGGTCGGGGCGCGGCTGCAATACAGGGGCGCGCCGCCCGCCTCGGTCGACCTGTTGATGCCGGTCTGGACGCCCGGCTCCTACCTCGTGCGCGAGTTCGCGCGCCACGTCCAGGACTTCGCCGCCGAGGACGCGGCCGGGCGCGCGCTCGCCTGGACGAAGGTCAACAAGAACACCTGGCGCGTCGAGCCGGGCGGCGCGCGCGAGGTGCGCGTCCGCTACTCGGTCTACGCCAACGAGCTGACCGTGCGCACGAGCGAGCTGAACGACCGCCGCGCCTTCTGGAACAACGCCAACCTCCTGATGTACCCGGAGGGCAATCTCGGCGCGCCCGCGACGCTCGTCGTCGAGCCGTTCGGCGGCTGGAAGATAGCGACGGGGCTGCCGGCCGCGCCGGGCGCGCCCAACACCTTCCGCGCCGAGAACTTCGACGTCCTCTACGACTCGCCCTTCCTCGCGTCGGACTTCCGCGTCCTCTCCTTCGAGGTCGCGGGCGTCACGCACCGCGTCGTCGTCGACGGCCGCGGGCACTACGACGCCGAGCGCCTGCGGCGCGACGCGCAGAAGATAGTCGAGGCCGCGGTCGCCGTGATGGGCGACACGCCCTACCGCGACTACACGTTCCTCCTCCTGCTCGCCGACAAGAACGGCGGCGGGCTCGAACACCTCAACTCGACCGCGCTCATCTGGAAGCGCTTCGGCTTCTCCACGCCCGAAGACCTGCGCGGCCTCCACACGCTCATCGCGCACGAGTTCTTCCACGTCTGGAACGTCAAGCTGCTGCGCCCCGACGCGCTCGGCCCCTTCGACTACACGCGCGAGAACTACACGCGGCTGCTCTGGGTGGCCGAGGGCGTGACGAACTACTACGAGACGCTCCTCGTCCGCCGCGCCGGGCTGCTGACCGACCGGCAGTACCTCGACCTGATGGGGCGCGAGATACAGACCTTGCAGAACACGCCGGGGCGTCTGGAGCAGAGCCTTGAGGAGGCGAGCTTCGACGCGTGGATCAAGTACTACCGCCCGGACGAGAACACGGTCAACACGGCCGTCTCCTACTACGACAAGGGCGCGATTGTCGGCCTCATGCTCGACCTCGAAATCCGCCGCCGCTCCGACGGCGCGCGCTCGCTCGACGACGTGATGCGCTCCCTCTACGGGGAGTTCGCGAAGCGCGGGCGCAACTACACGCCCGAGGACTTCCGGCGCGCGGCCGAGCGCGCGGCGGGCGGGAGCCTGGAGGAGTTCTTCCGCCGCTACGTCAGCGGGCGCGAGGAGCTGGACTACGACGCGGCGCTCGCGTCGGCCGGGCTCAGGCTCGACACGGCGAGCGACCGCGCGGGGCGGCCGGCCGCGGCCGAGGCTTACCTCGGCGCGAACCTCGAAGAGAAGGACGGGCGGCTCGCGGTCAAGAACGTCCCGGCGGGGACGCCGGCCTACGAGCAGGGGCTGTCGGCCTTCGACCAGATCGTCGCCGTCGACGGCTACCGCGCCACGCTCGACTCGCTCAACGCGCGGCACGCCGACAAGCGCCCCGGCGACCAGCTCACGCTCTCCGTCTTCCGCGGCGACGAGCGGCGCACGCTC
>DASVSK010000030.1:0-3428 GCA_036388135.1 Pyrinomonadaceae bacterium
CCGGGCACGTGCCCGAGGGCTCCCGCGGCAAGATAGGCGTCTTCACCGGTGCCAAGACCAACACTTACTTAATCAACCTCTTCAGCAACCAGGAGTTCTTCCAGTCGCTCGACACCTTCCAGATCGCGCTCGGCAACGACCTGGCCTGCATGGCGACGCGCGTCGCCTACAAGTTCGACCTGCGCGGGCCGAGCTACTCGCTGCACACGGCCTGCTCGACTTCGCTCATCGCCGTCCACCTCGCCTGCCAGAGCCTCCTCCTCGGCGAGTGCGACATGGCGCTCGCGGGCGGCGCGTCCATCAACGTGCCGCAGCACCGCGGCTACTTCTACCAGAAGGGCGGCATCCTCTCGCCCGACGGCCGCTGCCGCACGTTCGACGCGGGCGCGCAGGGGAGCAACTTCGGCAACGGCGTGGGCGCGGTGGTGCTCAAGCGGCTGGAGGACGCCCTCGCCGACGGCGACCACATCAGCGCCGTCATCCGCGGCTCGGCCACCAACAACGACGGCGCGCGGAAGGCGAGCTTCACGGCCCCCGGCGTCGAAGGGCAGACCAACGTGCTGCTCGAAGCGATGGCCTGCGCGGGTGTCACGCCCGAGACCATCTCTTACGTCGAGGCGCACGGCACGGCCACCGACCTCGGCGACGCCATCGAGATTCTCGCCCTCAACGAAGCCTTCCGCAGCGCCGGGATGGAGGCCGGGGGCCGTTGCGCGCTCGGGTCGGTGAAGACCAACCTCGGCCACCTCGAAACGGCGGCCGGCGTCGCGGGCTTAATCAAGACGGCCCTCGCCCTCGAACACCGCCAGATGCCCCCGACGCTCCACTTCGAGCGGCCGAACCCGAAGATCAACTTCGCCGACGGCCCCTTCTACGTCAACACGCACCTGGCCGACTGGGAGCGGGGCGCGACGCCGCGGAGGGCCGGCGTCAGCTCGTTCGGCATCGGCAGCGCCAACGCGCACGTCGTCCTCGAAGAAGCGCCGCCGCAGAGCGAGTCCGGCCCCTCGCGCCCCTGGCAGCTTCTACTCCTGTCAGCGCGCTCGGAGGCGGCGCTCGGGGCGGCCACCGCCAACCTCGCCGCGCACCTTCAGGGTGAGGCGCTGCCCGACGAGAGGCGTCTGGCCGACGTCGCTTACACGCTCCAGGCGGGCCGCAAGCACTTCGCCTCGCGCCGCGCCGCCGTGTGCGGGGCGGGGGCGGACGCCGACGCCGCGCGGGCGGCGCTCGAATCCTCCGCCGCCTACACCCAGCCCGAAGGGGTCGCCGTCCGCCAGGTCGCCTTCCTCTTCCCCGGCCTCGGCGACCACTACCCGCGGATGGGCTGGGAGCTGTACCAGACCGAGCCGACCTTCCGCGACCACGTCGACCGCGGCGCGCAACTCCTACAGACGCACCTCGGGTTCGACATCCGCGGGGTGCTGTACCCGCCCGACGGCGCGGAGGGCGCGGCCAAGCCCGACCTCCGGCGCATGCTCGGGCGCGCCTCGTCGCGGGATGACGAGGCTTCGCGCCGCCTCGACCGGACGCACTTCATCCAGCCCGCCACCTTCGTCGTCGAGTACGCGCTGGCGCGGCTCTGGATGGAGTGGGGCATCCGGCCGCAGGCGTTGATGGGCTACAGCATCGGCGAGTACGTGGCGGCGTGTTTGTCGGGCGTGCTCACCTTCGAGGACGCGCTGGCGCTCGTAGCGCGCCGCGCGCTGATGATAGAGGAGCTGCCCGAGGGCGCGATGCTCGCTGTGCCTCTGGGCGAGGCCGAGGTCGCCCCCTTCCTGCAAAACGACGCGCTCTCGCTGGCCGCCGTCAACGGCCCTTCGACCTGCGTGCTGTCGGGCGGCGTGGCGGCCATCGAGGCCGTCGAGCGGGAGATGCGCGAGCGGCAAATCCCCGCGCGCCGACTTCAGACGACGCACGCGTTCCACTCGAAGATGACGGAGGTGCTGGCCGGGCGTCTGACCGAGCTCGTGAAGACCTTCAAGCTCGGCGCGCCGCAGATACCCTACATCTCGAACGTGACGGGGACGTGGATTACGCCCGAGGAGGCGACCGACCCGTCCTACTGGGCGCGCCACATGAGCGGCGCGGTGCGCTTCAGCGAGGGCGTCACGGAACTCGCGCAGGGGCCGGGGCGCGTCCTGCTCGAAGTCGGGCCGGGGCAGGGACTGACCTCCTTCGTCAAACAGCACCCGGCCTGCGACGCCGAGACCGCGCGGCTCTCCTTCGCCACCCTGCCGGGCGCATACCACAACCGGCCCGAGTCGGCCTTCGTCCTCGAAACCCTCGGCAAGCTCTGGCTCACGGGTCAGCAGGTGGACTGGGCGGCCTTCTACGCGAGGGAGACGCGCCGCCGCGTGCCGCTGCCGACCTACCCGTTCGAGCGGCAGCGCTACTGGGTCGACGCGCCGAACGCGCAACTCGCCAAACAGCCGCGGCGCGTGACCCTCGACAAGAATGAGGAGATCGCCGACTGGCTCTACCAGCCGGCCTGGAAGCCCACGGCCGGCACCCCGGCCGAGCCGCCGCACGAGGGGCCTTCGCGCTGGCTCGTCTTCGGCGACACGCGCGGCCTCGGCGCGGGCCTCGCGGAGCAACTGCGCCGCGACGGCCACGACGTTCTGACGGCGACGGCCGGCGCGGAGTTCGCGCAGACCGGCGAGCGCGAGTTCAGCCTCGACCCGCGCCGCCCCGAGCACTACGTGAGCCTGCTCTCGGCCGTCAACGGCGGCGGCGGCCCCGTCGAGAACATCGTCCACCTGTGGAGCCTCTCGCCCGACGCCGCGGCGCTCGACGAGGACTCGTTCCGGCAGAGTCAGGACCTCGGCTTCTACAGCCTCCTGTTCCTCGCGCAGGCCCTCGGCCGCCAGGCGCTCACCTCGCAGGTGCGCGTCGAGGTCGTCACGCGCGAGGCGCAGCGCATCACGGGGCGCGAGGCGCTGCGCCCCGAGAACGCCACGCTGGTCGGCCCGGCGCGCGTCATCCCGCAGGAGTTCCCGAAGGTCGCGTGCCGCTACATCGACGTGATGCTGCCGGAGCCGGGGCGCGAAGACGAAGACGAACTCATGTCCCTCGGCCGGCAGCTCGTCTCCGAATTTCAGACCGAGAATGACGGACGGCTCGTCGCCTACCGCGACGGCCTCCGGTGGGTGCAGGACTTCGAGCCGGCGCGCGTCGAGGGCGAAGGCCAGGCGGCGCGGCTCAGGGACGAGGGCGTCTACCTGATTACCGGCGGCACGGGGGGCCTCGGCCTCGCGCTCGCCGAGCACCTCGCGCGCAAGCACAGGGCACGCCTCGTGCTGACCGGCCGCGCCGCCCTGCCCGAGCGCGAAGGGTGGGCCGGGTGGCTCGAAAGCCGGCCGGCGGACGACCCCCTCTCCGAGAAGATTCGCGCCGTCATGCGCCTTGAGGAACTCGGGGCGGAGGTGATG
>DASVSK010000031.1:0-2094 GCA_036388135.1 Pyrinomonadaceae bacterium
CAGTAGAAAGATAGGCGGCGCGCTCGGCTGATGGCCGGGACGCGCCGCCTCGATGTTTCTACTGACTACTGACTACTGTCTACTGTCTACTTCCTCGGGGACGACGCCGCGGAAGGAGCGGCGGTGGATGGGGCAGCAGCCGTGGCGGCCGAGCGCGTCCCAGTGGTCGCGCGTGCCGTAGCCGACGTGGCGCGCGAAGCCGTAGGCGGGGAACTGCGCGTCGTAGTCGCGCATGAGCGCGTCGCGGTAGGTCTTGGCGAGGACGGAGGCGGCGGCGATGGAGGCCGAGGCCGAGTCGCCGCGGATGATGGCCTTCTGCGGCAGCGGCGACTCGCGCAGTTGCAGCGCGTCGATGAGAAGAAAATCGGCGCACGGTTGCAGTTGCTCCAAAGCCTGCAACATCGCGCGCCGCGTGGCGATGAGGATGTTAGTGGCGTCGATCTCTTCCGGCCCGACCAGCCCGTAGGCGTAGCAGACGGCCGTGCGCCGCAGCTCCTCGGCGACGCGCTCGCGCTGCAACGCGGTCAGCTTCTTCGAGTCGTCGAGCCCTTCCGGCACCGGCGCGGCGGGGTCGAGAATCACCGCCGCCGCGACCACCGGCCCGGCCAGCGCCCCGCGCCCCACCTCGTCGAGCCCCGCCACGCGCCCGAAACCCGAGCCGCGCGCCTCCTCCTCGAACAGCATGTGGATGAGCGACTGGCGCTTCCGGCGAGCCATAGCAGCCGTAAATCGTAAACCGTGAACCGTGAACCGTCAGAACGGACTCTCCCGTCCGCGGTTCACGACTCACCGCCTTACTTGCTCTTGTTCGAGGCCGAAGCGCCCTGGGCCTGACCGCTGCTGCCCGTCGTGGCGCGGCGCGTGTCGAGTTCCTTGATGCGGGCGGCCTTGCCGCGCAGGTTGCGCAGGTAGTAGAGCTTGGCGCGGCGGACGCGGCCGCGGCGCACCACCTCGACGCGGCCGATGATGGGCCCGTGAATCGGGAAGATGCGCTCGACGCCGACGCCGAAGCTGGTCTTGCGCACCGTGAACGTCTCGCGGATGCCGCCGCCCGTGCGCGCGATGCAGACGCCCTCGAACGCCTGAAGGCGCTCCTTCGTCTCCGACTCCTTGATGCGCACGTGGACGCGCACCGTGTCGCCCGGCACGAAGGCCGGAATGTCCGTGCGCAACTGCGCGTTGTCAATACTGTCCAAGCGATTCATGATGTCACCTCAAAAAGCATTAGTCGGTGGTCGGTAGAATCCGCTCCGGGCGGCGACCCTTACCTTCCGACCACTCGTGAAACTCAAAATCTTAACTCACTCGTTCTCTTCGTCCAGGGCCGCGCGCTCGGCGTCGCCCAGCGCGGCCCGCGCGAAGAGGTCGGGGCGGTTGCGGCGCGTCTTGCGGAGCGCCGCGCGGCGTCGCCAGCGCGCGACCTCCGCGTGGTGGCCGCCCAGGAGAACCTCCGGCACCCGCAGCCCGCGGAACTCGACGGGGCGCGTGTAGTTCGGGAAGTCCAAAAGCCCTTCGGAGAAAGACTCGTTGACCGCCGAGGTCTCGCTCCCCAGAGCGCCCGGCACGAGCCGCGTGACCGCGTCGACGAGGACGACGGCCGCCGGCTCGCCGCCCGACAGGACGTAGTCGCCGATGGAGACCTCGTCGGTCGCCAGCCGTTCCGACACGCGCTCGTCCACGCCCTCGTAGCGGCCGCAGATGACGACCACCTGCCGGGCGGCCGCCAGCTCCGCGGCGAGCGCCTGCGTCAGCACGCGCCCCTGCGGCGAGAGCAGCACGACGCGGCCGCCCGACTCGCGCAGGGCGGCGGGGCCGCCGTCCTGCCCCGTCAAAGATTCGACCGCCTCAAAGATCGGCTCGGGCTTCAAGACCATCCCGTCGCCGCCGCCGAAGGGGCGGTCGTCGACGACCTTGTGCCGGTCGTGCGTCCAGCCGCGCAGGTCGTGCGCCGCTATCCCGACCAGCCCGGCGGCTCGCGCCCGCCGCACGATGCCGAAGTCGAACACCCCCCGGAAGAACTCGGGGAAGATGGTGATGATGTCAAACCGCAGCATTAGTGAATAGTTAACAGTAAACAGTGAATGGTGGTCGAGA
>DASVSK010000032.1:0-3451 GCA_036388135.1 Pyrinomonadaceae bacterium
AACGCCTCCCCGCCCGCGATCCTCTTCAGGATGGAATCCAGTCCGCTTGGGTGGTGTTGGTTCAAGGCTCAGCCGGGGAAGGAAGATAGCTTCGAGACGACGTAACCGACCGCCTCGTCTGACAGGTGCGGCCCGATGGGCAGGCTCAAGACCTCCCCCGCGAGCCGCTCGGCCAGGGGGAAGTCGCCCGCGCGGTGGCCCGCGTCGGCGTAGGCCGGCTGCATGTGCGGCGGCTTCGGGTAGTGGATGAGCGTGCCGACGCCCGCCTCCGAGAGATACGCTTGCAGCCGCGCGCGCTCGCGCGTCCGGACGACGAAGAGGTGCCAGACGGGGTCGGCCCACTCCGGCACTTCGGGCAGCACGAGCCCGGCGACGCCTTCGAGCTGCTGGAGGTAGCTCTCGGCCACGCGTCGCCGCCGCCCGTTCCACTCGTCGAGCCTCGGCAGCTTCGCGCGCAGCAGCGCCGCCTGCATCTCGTCGAGCCGCGAGTTGTAGCCGCGCGCCTCGTTCTCGTACTTCACGCGCGAGCCGTAGTTGCGCAGCACGCGCACGCGGTCGGCCAGTTCGCCGTCGTCGGTCGTGACCGCGCCCGCGTCGCCCAGCGCGCCGAGGTTCTTGCCGGGGTAGAAGCTGAAGCCCGCGGCGTCGGCGAGACTCCCCGCCATCCGGCCCTTGTAGCGCGCGCCCTGCGACTGCGCCGCGTCCTCGACGACGCGCAGGCCGCGCCGCGCCGCGACCTCGCCTATGGCGTCCATGTCGGCCGTCTGCCCGTAGAGGTGGACGGGCATGATGACTTTGGTGCGCGGCGTGACGGCCTCCTCGACGCGCGCGGGGTCGAGGTTGTGCGTCCGCTCGTCGGGCTCGACGGGGACGGGCGTGGCCCCGGTGTAGGAGACGGCGAGCCAGGTGGCGATGTAGGTGTTCGACGGGACGATGACCTCGTCGCCGGGGCCGACGCCCATCGCGCGCAGGATGAGGTGGAGCGCTTCGAGCCCGTTGCCGACGCCGACGCAGTGGCGCGCGCCGCAGTAGGCGGCGAACTCGGCCTCGAACGCCTCGCACTCCGCGCCGAGGACGAACCAGCCCGACTCCATCACGCGGCGGCAGGCCGCGTCCAGCTCCTCGCGCAACTCCGCGTAGGGGGCCTTCAGGTCGAGAAACGGGACGTTCATCCCTCCCCCTTGACCGCCGCCAGGAAATCCTCGTAGTCGCGGTAGTAGTCGGACTCGTCGTAGGCTTCGGAGGCGAGGACGACGCAGACCGAGTTGGACGAGAAGTTGTCTATCTCGCGCCAGACGAGCGGCGGGACGTAGAGGCCGTAGTAGGAGCGGTTGAGCTGGAAGCGCTTGCGCTCCGCGCCGTCGTCGAGGATGACGTCGAAGCTGCCCGAGGTGGCGACGATGAACTGGTGGCAGCGCTTGAGGGCGTGCCCGGCGCGCATCGCCCCGCCCGGCACGTCGTAGAGGTAGAAGATGCGCTTCAGCTCGAACGGGACGTGACGCCCGCCCTCGATGAAGGTCAGGTTGCCGCGCGGGTCGTTCACCCGCGGGAGGTCGATCAGGCTGCAATCTTTAATGCTCATCTTTAATACTCACCGCGCGCCCGCAAAACTTTCGAGCCCCAGCTCGTAACTCTCGTAGGCCACCCCGCCGCCGCCGAACTCGGACTTGAACTGGTAGAGGCCCGCGTTGAGCCGCCGCCCCCCGTCCTCGTTGCTCGTGCCGAAGTCGAAGTAGCGCGCCCCGCGCCCGGCCGCCCTCCGGATGCACTCCTCGAAGACGGCGTCGAGCGCCGAGGCGACGTAACCCGCCTCGCCCGAGGCGACGTACTGCACGTGTACGACGCGCGGCCCCGAGAAGAGCACGACGCCCGCGACGACCTCGCCACCGACGAGCGCGACGACGAAGCTCACGTCCTCGGGGAAGAGCGAGTGAATGAGCCGTATCTCATCCAGCGTGTGGACGGGGCTCGCGCCGTACTTCCGCCGGAGGTTCTCCGCCAGCACCTCCCACAGCGCCGCGGCGTGCTGCTCGCCCTCGGCCACTTCGACGCCCGACTTCTGCGCCTTCTTCAACCCGCGCCTGCGACGCGCGCTCGGGGCGGTGCGCGCCGACAGGTCTATCGCGCACGAGAGGTCGCAGCGGTAGCGCGCGGCGTCCAGACGGAAGAGCGCGTAGAGGTCGTCGCCCGACGGCGCGAGCTGGTAGATGTGGGGCACGGCCTTGTAACGCAGCGAGCGGAAGCCGCGCCCGGCGTAGTGGCGCGCGATGCCGTCGAGCGCCTCTATCATCCCGTCGCCGCGCAGCGCGCCGTCGTGGACGAGCCCGCCGAAGGTGACGCCGGGGTGGCTCACCACCCTCCCCCCATCCGAAGGGTCGACGGCCGCGGGCAGCAGCCCGACCGCACGCCCCGCCTCGTCCGCGACGAGCAGCGAGGCGTCCTCGAAGCGCCCGCCGTGGTAGGCGAGGAAGCGGCGCGTGTGCAGGAAGGTCGCCGCCGTGCAGCGCGCCGCCAGCTCGTCCCAGGGGGCCGCCTGAGACTCTTCGTAAGGGAGGATTCGCATCGTCAATCGGGCCGCGTCGTCCCGGCGCGGGCTACCCGGCCAGCGCCGCCACCCCGAACCCGCTCCCCCCGTAGTTGTTCCCGTTGTAGAACATGTACGTCCCGTGCCTCGTCGGCTGCACGCACGGGTAGCAGACCATCTCGGAGTCCCAGCCTCCGGCCGAGACGTCGATGCCGGCCTCCGCGTCCCTGCGCTCCCAACGGAGCCCGTCCGCCGACTCGGCGTAGCCGATGCGGTAGCCGAGGCTGACCGTGCGGATGGAATACCACATCCTGTAAAGCCCGCCCTCCCTGACGACGTAGGGGCGGCCGAAGCCGTACTCGTCGCCGCCGGGCGCGAGGTCGAGACAGACGCGGCCGCTCTTGCCCCAGTTTAACATGTCGTCCGACGCGAGGTGCCGCAGGTTGTAGGTCGGCACCTGCTTGCCGCCGACCTCGACCCAGGCGTCGCCCGCGACGTACCACGCGCGCCAGCCGCCGCCCTCGGGGAGCACGAAGGCGGCCGAGCGGACGAACAGCTCGCCGTCGCCGCGCTCAAGCACCGGCACGCGCGAGCAGCGCCGGAAGGTCTCGCCGCCGTCGTCGCTGACGGCCAGGCCCGTCAGCAGGTGGTAGCGAACCTTCACGCCGAGCTGCCAGCCGATGTAGAAGAGGAAGAGTCGGCCGCCGTGTTCGACCAGCGAGACGGGCGTGACGCCGCTGTCGTCGAACGTGCCCGGCTCGCCGACGTCGAGCGCGGGCCGCTCCGAGACGCGCAGCACCCTCGTCGGGTCGCGCGCGTCGACGTCGACGAAGCCGACGCGGCCCACGTCCCCGCCGTCGCGGAAGGCGACGTAGACGCGGAGGCGCTCGTCGCCCAGCGGGAGCGAGGTCGGGAGGAAGGCGTGCG
>DASVSK010000033.1:0-2789 GCA_036388135.1 Pyrinomonadaceae bacterium
CTGACTTCTTCCAGAACGCGGTCGACCGAAAACGGCGGGCTAGAAGCCCAGCTTGCCGACGCCCGCGCCGGCCGTGACTATCGCCTTCACGTTGGCCGGGTTGTCGAGCGTGTAGGAGTAGAAGGCGCTCGGCTCAAGAACCGACCCGGCGGTCTGCGGCGCGCCCGAGTTGACGAACACGTTGTTGCGCTGGACGATGCGGCCGGGGTCGCTGTCGCCCGTCACCGTCACCGTCGGGTTCGGGACGTTCTCGAAGTAGTTGCCCTCGACGAGCACGCCCGCGTTCATCGTTGAGGCCACGCCGTAGCCGCTGTTGCCGAAGTAGTAGTTGTTAAAGACGTGGACGGGCTCGGCGAAGCGCACGCGCGGGTGGCGCTGGACGGTGCCGTCGAACCAGTTGTGGTGGTAGGTCACGCGCAGGTGCCCGAGGTCTTGCGAGGCGTTGCCGTCGTCGTGGCTCAAGAGCATCGTCTTGTCGTGGTCGTGGAAGTGATTCCACGAGACGGTGACGTAGTCCGCGCCGCGCTTGACGTCGAGCAGCCCGTCGTAACCGAACGCGAACTCGCAGTGGTCTATCCAGACGTGGTGCGACGACTCCTGGATGTTGACGGAGTCGTCGTGCGTGTTCAGGAACTTCATGTTGCGGATGATGATGTTCTTCACGCCGTTCGTCATGTTGAGGCCGCCGCCGCTGATGCCGGAGTTCGAGCCGAGGCCGATGATGGTCTTGTCGGAGGCGACCTTGTGCATCGCCGCGGGCACGGTGATTATCCCGTTCACCTGCACGACGTAAGGGCCCGCCCTGAAGATGTAGTCGAGGAACGCGGCGGAGGTCGACACGGTCACCACGGGGCCGCCCGCGCCGCCGGTCGTCCCGTTCTGGCCGAGCGCGTTGACCGAGGCGTAGCCGACGGGGCCCGCCCCCGGGTCGGGCGTCGGCGTTGGGTCGGGCGTCGGCGTCGGAACGGGCGTGGGCGTCGGTGCCGGGGTCGGCGTCGGAGCCGGCGTCGGCGTCGGGGTGGGCGCGGGCGTCGGCGTCGGGGTAGGCGGCGGGCCGGAGAGCGGGGTGACGAGGAAGTCGTCGAACTCCGCGCTCGCGTAGAAGGTCGCGCCGCCGACGTTGCCCGAGGCGAACTGCGTGTCGCTCGCGGTCAGTTCGAGCACGCCGTCGACGTAGGCGCTCAGGCTGCTCCCGTTGGCCTCGATGCGGAGCGTGTACCAACGGCCGGCCGTCACCGTGAACGCCTTCGAGGCGAGGGTCGTCGAGGAGCCGGAGACGAGCTTCTTCAGCTCGATACGGTTGCCGCTGCGCAGGGTCAGGTAGTAGTAGCTTGTGCTGCCCTGCGCGCGCGCCAGGAGCGCCACGAAGCGATCCGAGCCGTTGAAGCTCAGCGCCTTGACGCGCGCCTGCACGGCGTAGTTCGTCCACGAAGTAGACCCCGCCCGCGCCCGCGCGTCGCTGCTCGTCGAAGCCTGCTTGTAGACGCGCGTGCCGTCGGTCGCGACCGACCACGTCCCGCCGGACTTCGTCCAGCCGTTCGCGTTCCCGTCCTCGAAGTCGTCCGTGAAGAGCGTCTGTGTCTGCGCCGACGCCGCGAGGCTCCAGGTGAGAGCCGCGAAGGTTCCGGCCAGGATTAAGGCGCTGGCCGCCAGGATGCTTCTCCGTCCTCGAACATGGTTGATACGCATAAGCCCCTCCAAAGGTGTACGTTGACCGGGCGGCCGCGCCCGCCGCCTCACTCAGAGACAGAAGGCTCGCAGGGCAGACCGCCGGGCAGAGTTATTCGGGCCTCAAATTTCGCCCCTTAGAATGAGGGCAAAAAGGCTTGAGAAGGCAACGCCTCCGCGCGTAAAGCCGGATTGGCTTGACCTATTAATGTGCCCGCAATCAAAACTGCAAGCCGCGGGTGCGACCCGCAGTCGGCTGACACAGGTCAAGGCCGGTGCGCAAACGGATGCTTTAACTCAAAGAGATAGCGATTTAGGGAGTAAGGGGGTCTTTCGGGGCGACCCCCTTATGCCACAAGATACCTATTGCGTCAAGATAATTTTTATTAACCAATAAACGGGCGAATTTTCCAGAGGTATAACCAGTCTTCGCTCAATCTCCGAAGTCCAAAGAGGTGCCCACGGCCTCTAAGCGGCGTAATCCTGCGTGGGGCGCGGAGGGCTTTGAGTGTGTGCGGAAAGATGCTTGACGCACCCCCGCATCGAATAGAATGGGTGACATCTCGATTAATGGGTGGCGCTCGAATTAAAGACGCGGAGCCGGCGGCCGTGTTGTGTTCTTCAGAAGCGGGGCGCGTGGAGGAGAGTGATGAGGCTGGCGATTTTCGACATCGACGGCACCTTGACCGAGAGCGACGAGGTCGATTCGGTCTGCTTCGTGCAGGCCATGGCCGACGCGCACTCCATCACGGAGGTGAGTACGAACTGGGACGGGTATGAGCACACGACCGACTCCTACATCACGCGGGAGTTGTTGCGCGAGCGCTTCGGCCGCCCGCCCGAAGACGTCGAGGTGTCGAAGTTCAAGAGTCGATTCGTGAGCCTGTTGGAAGATTACCGCTCGAAGGACGCCTCGCTCTTCGGGGAGGTCTGCGGGGCGGCCGAAGCCCTCGGGCGTCTGGGGCGTGAGCCGGGCTGGGCGCTGGCGATTGCCTCGGGTTGCTGGCGCGGGTCGGGCGTGTTGAAACTTCGGGCGGCGCGGTTAGAGGTGGGCGACGTGCCGGCCGCGTTCGCCGAAGACGGCGTGTCGCGGGAGGAGATTTTGCTGGCGGCGGTGTCGC
>DASVSK010000034.1:0-4089 GCA_036388135.1 Pyrinomonadaceae bacterium
TCCTCGGCGAAGATGGCCTCGACCGGGCACTCGGGCACGCACGCGTCACAGTCGATGCACGTCTCGGGGTTGATCCACACCGCGTTGTCGTCCAGGTGGAAAGCCTCTACGGGGCAGACGACCACGCAGTCCGTGTAGCGGCAGTTCACACACGGTTCGCAAACGACATAAGTCATTACAGAAGCCTCCTCGGTAATTTTGTATGACGGCGGCGGCGCGGACGTTTAAGTGTCTCCGCGGGTGCGGCTCCGGCCGGCAATCAGGGAATGCTCACCTCGGCGGATATATTAATCACGAACGCGCGAGATTTGAAAGTCAAAAATCAGGGTTTTCAGTTTTTAGTTTTCAGTTTTTAAGCCCCGGGCTTATCGGATAAAGCTTCAACGGAGCGCCCGCCGAAAACTGAAAACTGAAAACTCACCCGCCCCGGTTCGCGCGCGGCGTGAGGAGGCGCGCGGCGAACTCTCGGTCACGCGTCAACGCACGCGCCGTAAGACGCACGGCGGCCGGGGGCTGTAGTTAGCAGCCCCGGCCGCGCGTCGTGTCGAGCTTTCGTCTGGTTTGAACGCGTCCCGTTTGCGAGAGACCTCAGAGGAGAGGCGGGAGCGTCGGAAGAGTCTAAGCCTTGCTGGTCTGCGGCGTCGGGTCGGTGAACAGCGTCTTGATCGCCTGCGCGGTCTCGGAGCGGCGCTTCTGCTGGAACTCGTTGACCCACTGCGAGACGGTCGCGACCATGTCGCGCGCGGCCTCCTGCGTAGACTTACGTTCGTTGACGACCTCGGCCGCCGGCTGCTGCTGACGAAGCCTTTCGTCGCGCTTGATGACTTTGATCGGGATTTTCTTCTGCATGATGATTATTCCGTCTATCGAATTCTTGTTCGTTCAGTTAAGACGACCAGGCGGGGTAAAAAGTTCCCTTTTGTTCGGTTACCGCCTGCCCGACCGGGCTCGCACGAAACAAAAAGCAAATCAAAGGCCACAGCCTTCGGGTTTGAGCCCGAATACATCGCCGCCTGCGCGTCGTGAGACCGTCGTAATAAAACTTTGACATCTCGGCCGGTTCGGCCACGCCTGCGCGAGGTTTTGCAGGGAGATTCCGTGGGAGCATCATAACAGATGCAAGATAAAGCCTCTGTGTTGCCCGACACATTCGGAGTGTGGGCGCGCACCATTTCACACGCGCGCCGCAACAGCAACGGACAGCGCGGGCACGCGCGTGGCCTCTTTACGAACAGCGACGCACGGCCCCGCGCGAGTTCGCAGAATGCCAAGCCGCCCGAGCCGCCCACGCTCTTTGCCAAAAACTGACGACCCGCGGCCCGAAACCTCAGTCGCACGACCGGCCCGCCGGCCCCGCCAAAAATCCCGCCCGCGCGCGCTCTTCTAAAGACTCTTTGGCCGCGCGCCGCCGTCCCAACGGGCGCGCGCGAAGCTGGCATGTGCGTTGCCCTTCCGCTGTGCGTGATGCTCCTGAGCGACATCTTCATCATCTACCTCGCGGCGGCCGCGCCCTTCGGCGTGTCGCGCTTCCTCTCGGAACACGCGGGCGGGGCGGGCACGTTGCCGGCGCTACTGAGTGGCGCGGGCGCGGCGCTCGCCTGGCCCTTCACCTCGCTCGCGCGACTGCTCGGGCGTGACGGCGAGACTAAGAACACGGAAGGCCGCGACCTCGTCGAGCAGCGCGTCGAGCATGCGAAGCGCGCGGCGGTCAACGCGCTGCGCGCCTTCGAGGACTCGCTCGAAGAGGCGCGCGCCATCAGGGACGAGGCGGGGCGTCACACGCTCTACCTGGCGCGCGAGTGCGTCGAGCGTTACGCGGGGCTGGCGCTCGCCGCGGCCCACGCGAGCCCGCAGGCGCGCCCCTCGGCGCGCGAGATGGAGCTGTGCCGCATCGCCGGGCGCGGGGGCGACGACCTGCTCACGGCCGGCCGCTGCGTCCACCGCCGCAACGTCACGCGCCTCATCGCACACCGCGAGCGGGCGAGCGCCGAGCTGGTTCAGTCGCTGGCCGCCGTCTGCGCCCTCGCGCGCGACCCGCGCGAGACGCCGCGCGCCCTTAACTCCGAAGAACAGTTACGCGCCGACGAGCCGGGGCAGATTTCCGAGGCGCTGCCGCGCGCGCTCTCGCGCGTCGTCGAACTGCTCTCGCTGCTCGACGACCGCGCGACCGCGGACGGCGTGGCGCGCCTGCTCGACGCCGTGCGGGAACTACGGGGCCGCGCCGAGAGCCCCCGCGCCGCCGACGATGAAGGAGAAGAACCATGTACGACACAGGCGGTTCCTACAGCGTTTGCCAGCTCGACGTTCCGGATAACGACATCGCACGGCGACTGAACTGGCTCAAGTTCGAGACCTCGCCCGACACCGAGCGCCGCAGGCTCGCGCTCGAAGTGGAGCAGCGCCGCGTGTTCTCCATGCTCCGGCCGCTCTCGACGGAGGAGGCTTACCGATGGTTCGGCACCTTCCTCGGCCTGCTGCCGCCCTTTGCGCTCTTCGCGCGCATGCTGGGCGGGGTCGTCGGCGACCGAGGGTGGGACAGGCTTCCGACGGCGGACGGCGTGCTCTTCTGGGGGCTGCTCTTCCTCCTGATGAACGTGTTCTGCTGTCTCGTCGGGCGCAAGTTCGGCGGCTTCCTCGGGCGCAAGGCGGGCGACCCGCGCGCGCGCACGCTGCCCGCGCTGCTGCTCGTCTCGCTGCTCAACGGCCTCTTCTGGGGCGTCGTCACGGGCGCGGCGGGCGGCGCGGTGGCGTTCCTCATCGGCGCGGTCGTCGGCGTGTTCGTCGCCGTCCCCGTGGCGCTCGCGGCCTTCCCCGTCTTCGCCGTCCTTCACCGGCTCCTCTCGCACGGTGGTATGATTGAGACGCGCCAGGTCTGGCCGCTCGCCTTCGGCGTCCCCCTGACCGTAGCCGCGTTTATACTGAGCCCGTGGCTCAGGTAGACGGTAGACGGTAGTCGGTAAACAGCAAGGCTCCGCCCCGTGGGCGCTGACGCTGGCGACCGGGCAGTTAGTAATAAGAAAGTTCTTCTACTGACTACTGACTACCGTCCACTTCCCCATGCTTCTCGCGCTGCTCCTGCTATCGCTCTTCACGCTCGTGCTGCTCGGCTTCTACGTCTTCGTGGCCGCGCCGCGCAGCCGCGGCCACCAGACGTTCGCGGCCTTCATCGCCTGCCTCGCGCTGTGGACGGTCAACGACATCCTGATGTGGGGCTTCGGCGGCGGGCGTCAGCTTGCCGCCTGGTGGGCGGGGACGAGCTTCGCGCTGGCGCTGCTGCTCCAGCTCGCCTTCGTCGTCTTCGCCTGGGTCTTCCCCGAGAACGCGGAGGTGCCCGTGCGGCGGCTGGCCGTCCTCTTCGCGCCCGGGCTCGTCCTCGTCCCGGCGGCGCTCGCCGGGATGATGTGGAGCCGCGTGGAGTTCGACGGCTCGGACTTCCGCATCCGCCTCACGCCGCTCGCATACGCCTTCGGCCTCTACATCTACGGGCTCTTCGCCTACGGCTTCGCGCTGCTCTTTCGCAAGTGGCGGCGCTACGGCGGGAGCCTCTGGGGCAAGCAGCTCGGCGCGATACTCTGGGCGCTCGTCATCACGGCGACTTTGAAGACGGCGGCCAACATCGTCCTGCCGCTCGCGGGCGTCTACACGCTGCTCCCGGTCGGCTCGGTCTTCGTCCTCGTCGGCGCGGTCATCTACGCCTACGCCATCACGAACTTCAAGCTCTTCTCCATCCAGTCGGCGCTCGACCAGTTCCGCCTCTTCCCCATCGCCTACAAGGTCGCCTTCTCCATCGCGGCGGTCGCCGTGCTGAGCTTCGCGCTGTTCCAGATTCCCATCGTCTGGTGGAGCTTCGCCGACCACACGGCCGAAGCCTGGAAACGTTACCTCGTCTTCAGCGTCATCACCGCGCTCGTCCCCAACCTGCTGCTCGTCGCGCTCGTCATCCGCGTCATCTCGCGCCCCTTGCGGCGGCTCGCCGAGGCGGCCGTCGACGTGGCCGGCGGCGCTTACGGCACGCAGGTCGAGCTGAAGAGCAACGACGAGGTCGGCCTGCTCGCCGACTCCTTCAACGAGATGAGCCGCAAGATGGCC
>DASVSK010000035.1:0-3486 GCA_036388135.1 Pyrinomonadaceae bacterium
CGCGTGTTGATGACGCCGCACCTTTGCAGCCCGAAGCAGGCGACGGCCAGCGCCAGCCAGACCGCCGCGCTCGTCAGGCACCCGGCCCTGTCGCTCTTGTTCGTGAAGTCGTCGAGCGTCTTCCCGCCCTTCGGGTCGTCCCTGAACAGCTTCCGCGGCGCGCGCCCCTCGGAGAGCGCGCGGGCGAGCGCCGCCGCGTACCCGCCGTCGTCCATCTCCCGCGACGCTTCGCCCGCGCCGAGCGCGCCGAGCTTCTCCTCGGCGGCGGCCGACTCCTCCGAGCCGGGCGGCGCGAGCGCGAGCGCCTTGCGGCAGACGAAGAGCGCCTCCGGCCGCCGCCCCACCTCCTCGAACGAGACGGCCAGCCGCAAGAGCTTCGACGCCGCGTGCCCGAAGACGCGCCGCCCGGCGTAGGAGTCCGCGCCCGCCAGCTCCGCGAACTCGGCCAGCCGCGGCCGGAGCGGCTCGAACCTGCGCCAGGCCTGGTTCCAGTAGTTGCGGCGCGTGGCCGGCGGCGCGGTGAGGCTCCCCAGGCTGACCCACGCGAACGCCACGTCGAGCTTCTCGACGACTTCGTCTTCCGCCGGACCGACCACCTCGTTCTCGTACTCTTGCAGCAGCGACGCGGGCAGCCCCGCGCCGCGCAGGAGTTTGAGGGCGCGCGCCGCTTCGCGCAGGTCGCCGCCGCGCGCGGCCCCTGCGGCGCGCGCGGCGGCGTGGCCGGCGACGGCGCGCGGCGCGGCCAGCCGCAGCTCCGCCACCTCGCCGAAGCTCACCGCCTGCTCGTAGTCGCCCTTCAGGTCGGCCGCCACCAGCAGCGACCAAAAATCCTCACACTCGAACACGCGCCGCCACAGCTCGAAGGCGCGCGCCCACGCCCCCACGTCGCGCAGCGCCGGGTCGAGACGCACGACCCCGCAGAGCGCGAGCAGCGCCGCGTCGTGCAGCGCCCCCGCGCCCCCGTCGGCGAGCAGCGCGTCGACCGCGGGCGCGAGTTCGGCGGGCGTCGTGGCGGGCGCGTGCGCCGCGCCGCCGTGGAACCAGAAGAGGCGCTCGCGCGCGCGCTGCGCGGGCTCGGACAGGCGGCCGACGGCGTCGCGCACGTCCGACTCTTCGCGCGCCGCCGCCCCGAAGAGCCACGCCGCGTCCGCCTCGAACGTCTTCCGCACGCCGAGCTTCAGCGCGAGCCGCACCGACGAGGCCGCGTCGAAGACTTCGCCCTGCGCGGCCGTCGCCGCCAGCCCCAGCGCGCGGAACGCGCTCCGCGCCGCCGGCTCGAAGACGCCCGCCGCCGGCCCCGCCTCCGCGCGCCGCTGGAAGAGCCTGAGTATCTCCACACCCCTCCGGGGAAGTAGACGGTAGTCAGTAGACAGTAGTCAGTAGTCAGTAGAAAAACTTTCGACAGTCGAACCGTCCGTATGTCAGCGTCAGCGGCCGCGGAGCGGAGCCTACTGACTACTGTCTACTGTCTACTGTCTACTAACTACTTCCCTTCACAGTCCCGCCATGTCCCACTTGCGCACGACGTCGTTGACGAGGTTGGCGACCTTGTCGTTGACCTTGTTGAAGTACTCGTCGGCCTTCTTCTGGTCGAACTTCGGGTAGCCCTGGCCCGGCTGGTAGAGGCCGATGGAGGACGGGAAGGGCGCGGCCGACCACGTGCCCGGCGCGGGGTAGGCGGTGGCGAGGTCGTCCTTGTAGCGCCCGGGGTGGACGAGCGTGGGGTCTGCGGCCTGCACGTACGCGGTCTCGTTCCAGCCGGCGTGCCCGCCGTCCTGGCCGAAGACCTCTTTGGTCACGTCAGAGGCGAACGACCACCAGTTGACGACGAGCGTGCGCACCCCGCGCTCGGCCGCGACCTCGGCCGCGACCGAGTTCAGGACCGCCGTCTGCGGCCCGCCGTGGCCGTTGAGGACGATGATGTTGCGGAAGCCGTTCTTCGCCAGGCCCTCCAGAATCTGCTTGACGAAGGGGCGGTACGCCGACTCCGTGATCTGGAACGCGCCGGGGTAGGCTTCCATGCTGCCCGTGATGCCGTAGGGGAGCGCGGGCGCGATCATGGCGTTGACGCGCGGCGCGATGTGGCGCGCCATCGCCAGCGGCGCGGTGATGTCCGCGCCGTTGTTGGCGACGCCGTGCGGCTCAAGCGTCCCGGTCGGCAGGAGCACCGTCCGGACTTTGGACGGCACCGTCTCTTTGAACTCCATCCAGTTGATGCGCTCCATCTCGCGCGTGGTGACGGCGTCGGCGCGCGGCGGCGCGGGCGCGCGCGTCTGAGCGGCGGCCGGCGGCGGCGGCGCGGCGAGCGCGAGGAGCGCGAGCGCGACGGCGGACACGAAAACTCTCATCTCTCTTCCCTCCCTGTTTTTCAGAAGCGGAACCGCGGGCGGCGCGATTGACTTTGGCTTGCGTTAAAGTGTAGAAGCGTTTACGGCCGGGCCGCAAAAGCATACTTCATCAGAAAGCAAAAAAAGAACCGCCGTCGGGCGAGCGGGGGGGAGATTTCGATGCAGACGGAAGCGCCGCCGCTGGCGAAGTGGGGCAAGGTGTTAGACCAGACGCGCTGCATCGGCTGCCACGCCTGCACGACCGCCTGCAAGTCCGAGAACCTCGTCCCGCTCGGCGTGACGCGCACCTACGTCAAGCACGTCGACGTAGGCGTGTGGCCGCAGGCGCGGCGCGCGCACCAGGTGACGCGCTGCAACCAGTGCGCGCACGCGCCCTGCGTCACGGCCTGCCCGACCTCGGCGATGTTCAAGCGGCCGGACGGCATCGTCGACTTCGACAAGTCGGTCTGCATCGGCTGCAAGGCGTGCATGGCCGCCTGCCCCTACGACGCCATCTTCATCAACCCGGAAGACCACTCGGCCGAGAAGTGCAACTTCTGCGCGCACCGCATCGACGCGGGGCTCGAACCCGCCTGCGTCGTCGTCTGCCCCACGGAGGCCATCCTCGTCGGCGACATGAACGACCCCGACTCGCGCGTCGCGCACTACGTCAACCGCGAGGCGGTCGAGGTGCGGCGTCCCGAGAAGGAGACGCGGCCCAAGGTCTTCTACAAGGGCGCGCACCAGGCGACGCTCGACCCGCTGGCCGCGCGTCGCCCCGGCGGCGGCCTCTTCATGTGGAGCGAGCAGAAGCAGGACGCCGCGACGGTCAACTCCGGTAACCCCGCCTTCACGAACACGTCGGCCGCGGCGCTGCTCGCCTACGACGTGCCGCACTCGCTCCCGTGGGACTGGCGCGTCAGCCTCTACACCTGGACGAAGGGCATCGCGGCGGGCGCGTACCTCGTCGCGGCGCTGCTCACCCTTCTCGTTATGTGGAACGGCCCCGGCCCATCGCCCGCCGAAGGCTCGGGCGTCCTCTGGCGGTGGGTCGCGCCCGTGCTGTCCGGCGCGTTCCTCGCCTTAACGGGCGGGCTGCTCATCTGGGACTTGGAGCACCCCGAGCGCTTCTACATGATCTTCACGCGCCCGCAGTGGC
>DASVSK010000036.1:0-2322 GCA_036388135.1 Pyrinomonadaceae bacterium
GGAGATGGTGATGCCGGGCGACAACGTGGCGATGGAGATCGAGCTGATCACGCCCATCGCCCTGGAGAAGGGGCTGAGGTTCGCCATCCGCGAGGGCGGGCGCACGGTCGGGGCCGGCACCGTCTCCGATATCGTCGAGTAATTGCAGCTCAAAAAGCCCTCGGCCCACGGTCGAAACCCGGTGTCGGGGGCTTTGGCTGAACGCTGAACGTTGAAGGCTATATAAAGACATGCTGAACGAGAAGATCAGAATCAGGCTCAAGGCGTACGACCACCGCGTGCTCGACCAGTCGACCTCGGAGATCGTCGAGACGGCGAAGCGCACGGGCGCGCGCGTGGCGGGGCCCATCCCGCTCCCCACGTCGAAGAACAAGTGGACGGTGCTGCGCTCGCCGCACGTCGACAAGAAGTCGCGCGAGCAGTTCGAGATTCGCACGCACAAGCGTCTGATGGACATCCTCGACCCGACGCCGCAGACCGTCGACGCGCTGATGAAGCTGGACCTTCCCGCGGGCGTCGACGTCGAGATCAAGGCGTTCGGCCGGAGCTAGGCCAAAGCAGTGGCGGGTGACAAGTGACAAGTTGAATCTTGTTCCTGCCCGCCGCTCGTCACTCGTCACTTGTCACTGAGGTAGTTGTGATGATTAACGGAATCATCGGTAAGAAGGTAGGGATGACGCAGCTCTTCGCCGCGGACGGGACGGTCACCCCCGTCACGGTCATCAAGGCGGGCCCCTGCGTCGTGGTGCAGAAGAAGTCTGCGGCCGGGCGCGACGGCTACGACGCCGTGCAGATCGGGCTGGTCGAAGACCGCCCCGTCAAGCTCAAGAACGTGACCAAGCCGATGCAGGGCCACTTCGAGAAGACCGGTGGGGGCACGCCCCCGACGCGCGTCCTCAAGGAGATTCGGCTCAAGGAGGCCAACGGCTCCGAGGTCAACGTCGGCGACAAGATTCTGGTCGACCAGTTCAACGAGGGCGACCGCATCGAGCTGGTCGGCCGCTCGAAGGGGCGCGGCTTCCAGGGCACGATCAAGCGGCACAACTTCAACCGCGGCCCCGAAAGCCACGGCTCGATGAACGTGCGGCGGCCCGGCTCCATCGGCCAGTCGGCCTACCCCTCGCGCGTCCTCAAGGGCACGCGCTCGTCGGGGCACATGGGCGACCGGCGCGTCACGGTCAAGGGCTTGACGGTCGCGCGCGTCGACGTCGAGAACAACCTGCTGATGATTCGCGGGGCCGTGCCCGGGCCGAACGGCAGCGTGGTCGTCGTCCGCAAGTCCGGGAAGTAATCGAGCGACCGGCTCGTCGAATCGATGGGCCGATGAGCGGGCGAGTCGGCCCGCCAACGGAGTAAAGCAAATGCCTACCGTCAAGGTGCGCAACCTGAAGAACGAAGAGGTCGGCGACCTCGAACTCTCTGACGCCGTCTTCGGCGCGGAGCTGAACGAGGGGCTGATCCACTCGGCGATCAAGTCACACCTCGCGGGGGCCCGGCAGGGCACCGTGGGGACGAAGACCCGCGGCGACGTCTCGGGCTCGGGCCGGAAGCTCTGGAAGCAGAAGGGCACGGGGCGTGCTCGCGTCGCCAGCATCCGCTCGCCGCTCTGGAAGGGCGGCGGCAACGTCCACGGGCCGCAGGCGCGCGACTGGTCGCAGCCGCTCCCGAAGAAGATGCGCCGCGGCGCGCTGCGCTCGGCCCTGTCCGAGCGGCTGCGCGAGGGCAACCTCGTCGTCGTCGATGAGCTGGTCTTCTCGCAGCCGAAGACGAAGGATTTCGTCGCCGCGCTCGCCGCGCTCGGGCTCGGAGGCAAGACGCTCGTCGTCGACACCATCGACAACGACAACCTCCTGCTCGCCTCGCGCAACGTCAAGGGCGCGAAGGTCGTCGGCTCCTACGGCGTCAACATCTACGACGTGCTCTACCACGAGAAGCTCGTGCTGACGCGCTCGGCCGCGGAGACCTTGCAGGCGCAGCTCGACCCGAAGCGGGCGGGCTCCCCGGCGGCGGAGGCCGGCGGGGAAGAGAACACGCAGGAAGAGGAGGCGGCCTAAGCGATGAGAACTATCTGGGACGTCATCAAGGCGCCGGTCATCACGGAGAAGGCGCTCGTCGCCAAGGAGGAGTCGCAGGACGGCCGCCAGCTCCTGACCTTCCGCGTCGACGTGAAGGCGACGAAGCCGGAGATCAAGTCGGCCGTCGAGCGCATCTTCAACGTCCAGGTGGACGCGGTGCGCACCATCAACTACATGGGGAAGAAGGCGCGCCGCGGCCGCTTCGAGGGCCGCAAGCCCTCCTGGAAGAAGGCCTACGTCACGCTCA
>DASVSK010000037.1:0-3896 GCA_036388135.1 Pyrinomonadaceae bacterium
CGACCGCGTCGAGTTCGACAACCGCGTCGAGTGGCGCACGCGCGAGGCGTCGCTCAAGGCCACCTTCCCGCTCTCGGCCGCCAACCCCGTCGCCACCTACAACTGGGGCGTCGGCACGGTCGAGCGCGGCAACAACGACGAGAAGAAGTACGAGGTGCCGTCGCACCAGTGGTTCGACCTCACCGACCGCTCCGGCTCGCACGGCGTCACCGTGCTCTCCGACAGCAAGTACGGCTCCGACAAGCCCGACGACCGGACGCTGCGACTCACGCTGCTCTACACGCCCGGCGCGGGCCCGGGCACCGCCTGGGAGTACGTCGACCAGACTACGCAGGACTGGGGCCGCCACGAGTTCGTTTACGGTCTCGCCGCACACGCCGGCGACCGGCGGCGCGCCGAGACCGACTGGCACGCGCTGCGCCTCAACCAGCCGCTCATCGCCTTCGAGACGTCGCGCCACCCCGGCGCGCTCGGCAAGACCCTCTCGCTGCTCGGGACGAGCGACAGGCGCGTGCGCGTGCTCGCCCTCAAGCGCGCCGAGGAGACTGACGAGGTCGTCGTCCGCCTCGTGGAGCTTGACGGCAGGCCGCTCCCAAACGTGAGGCTCCGCTTCCCGGGCGGCGTCACCTCCGCGAGAGAGGTGGACGGGCGGGAGTTGCCCGTCGGCTCGGCCGAAGTCTCGCGCGGCGAGCTGTCGACGACTTTAGGCCCTTATCAGCTCCGCACCTTCGCGCTCAGGCTCGCGCCGCCGCGCGCGGGCTTGAAGGCCCCACGCTCCGCTCCCGTCAAACTTCCCTTTGACCTGGTCGCGGCCGGCCCGCACGCCGCCAGACAGGCGGGAAGCTTCGACGCGGCGGGGCGCGCCCTCCCCGCCGAGATGCTGCCGGCCGAGATACCCTACGCCGGAATCCGCTTCCGCCTGGCCCCGGCCGCCGCGGGCGGGCCGAACGCCCTCGTCCCGCGCGGCCAGACCATCCGCCTCCCGGCGGGCGACTTCAGGCGACTCTACATCCTCGCGGCCTCGGCCGACGGCGACCGCCGCGCCGCGTTCCGCGTCGGCGACCGCCGCGTGGAGCTTGACGTGCAGCACTGGGGCGGCTTCGTCGGACAGTGGGACAACAGGCTCTGGAGGCCGGGGCCGTTCGTCCTCCCGCCGGGCGCGAACAAGGAAGTGGTCGAGCGGTTCAAGGGCCGCGCCAACCCTTACGCCGAGATGACGGGCCTGACGCCCGGCTTCATCAAGCGCGCCCCCCTCGCCTGGTACGCCTCGCACCACCACCGCGCTGACGGCGCGAGCGAGCCGTACGCCTACTCGTACCTGTTCGCCTACTCCGTCGAGCTGCCGCCGGGCTCGAAGACGTTGACCCTGCCGAACGACGAGAGGCTCCGCATCATGGCCGTCACCGTTTCGGACGAGGCCGAGCGGGCGCGCCCGGCCCGGCCGCTCTACGACACGCTGGAGCGCGACTGACGCCGACGCCGCTGACGCGCGTCCCGTCCGGCTCGCCGGGCAAAAGAAGGGCGGAGTCCGTGCGCGACTCCGCCCTTTCTTCCGCGCGCGGGACTGCATCCCCGGCCGCGCTCGGCCGATACACGCGCTCGGCCAACGCCCCCGCGCGGGCCGTCCTCACTTCCGCAGCGTGTAGGAGTAGAGTTCGCGCCCGTCATCGCCGATGTGTTTGAACGTGAGTTCTCGCTCCGTGGCGTCCAGCGTGGTGAAGCCGTTGGCCGACCGCGCGAACAGGACGAGCGGGTCGCGCCCGTTCAGCGGGTAGGTGCCCGCGCCCCCGCCGCCCGAAGTTACGAAGTGCGTGAGGGCGGCCGCGTCGGGAGGGCGGAGGTGTTGCAGGCTGTGGTGGTGGCCGCTCAGGTAGAGGTCGGCCTTGCCCCTGATGACGGGCCACAGCAGCCTCTGCGCCTCCTCCGTGTAGGACGGGCCCCAGACGTTAGAGACGAAGACGGGGTGGTGGCCGTAGACGACCTTCCACGGCGCGCGGCTCTTCGCCAGCTCGTCGCGCAGCCACGCGGCCTGCGCCTCCGAAATTTCGTCGGTGTCGGCGGCGAAGAACTGGACGGGCCCGGCGCTGAAGGTGTAGTAGGGCGCGGGCATGCGCCAGCTCTCGCTGCGTCCGGCGTAGAGCAGTTCGGCCGCGACGCTGTCGGCGAGGAGCCAGTCGTGGTTGCCGAGCGTGGCGTAGAACCTGATTCCGAGCGGGGCGTAAAGGTCTTCCCACCAGGTCTTCCAACGCGGGTCGTTGGGACTCTCCATCCCGCGCGGGTAGAAGTTGTCGCCCGTCGTGACACCGAAGTCGAAGGGTCGCGCGCCGTGCTCTTTGAGCATCGCCGCCGCCACCCTCTTCTGGGCGTCAGTCCCCTGCCCGAAGTCGCCGAAGGCGACGACTCTCACGCCCCGCCCCGCCGGCTTGAGCGTGAAGGGCGGCGGCGGCGCGCGCATGAAGGACGGGAGCGCCGAGCCGCGCTCCTGCACAATCCACCTCTCGTGCTCCGGGCCGAGGGCGCGCAGAAGGGCGTCGTCGCCGGACTGCCGCGCGGCCTGCACACGCCGCTCAAGAAGCCCGCGCAGCGTCTGCACGTCGAGGCCGCGCATGGTGTCGAGCGCCTGCGCGACGACGGCCGGCTCGCGTTCGGAGAGAACGACCTCGGTCAGCGCCGGGCGCACGCGCCGGTTCGAGCGCCAGTGTGGCAGGCGCGAGATGGCGCGCAGGAGGCTGACGCGGTTCTGCGCCGAGGGCTCGCGCGGCAGGTGCCGCAGAAGGAAGTCGGCCGCCTTCGGCACTGGCGCGAGCGCGTTAAGGGCGTCGGCGCGCAGCCGCTCGGGCGGGAGCGTGAGCCAGCGTTTCTGCTCGTCGGGCGTCAGCCTCAGATGCTCGCGCGCCGCCCCGCGCAAATCCTCGGGCAGCTTGTCCAGCAGCTCGCGCGAAAGCTTTTGGGCGGGCGGCGGCGCGTCGACGCCCTGCGCCGCGACGCCCGGCACGACGTTGACGTGCAGGGCGATTAAGAGCAGCAGGACGACGAGCGGTCTACCGCCGCGTGTCTTTACGTTTAGACGTGACATAGCCTTTTTCCCCCGCCTCTGAAATACGCGCCCGCGCCTTCAACGCCAGCTCGTCGCTTCCGCCGGGGCCAAATTGACTTTGCCCCGCAAGTCGACGTGCGCCGAGGAGCGGCCGACCATCACATGATACTCGCCGGGCTCGACGCGCCACGCCCCACGGCCTACGTCGTAGAACGCGAAGGCGCGGCCGGCGAGCGCCGCCGTCACGCGCCTCGTCTCGCCGGGGCGGAGGCTCACCTTCATGAAGCCTTTAAGCTCCTTCGCAGGGCGCGGCACGGGCGGGCTCGCCGCGCCGACGTAGACCTGCGCCACCTCGGCCCCGGCGCGCGCGCCCGTGTTCGTCAGGTCGAAGGAGACTTCAAAGGCCGGCCCCTGCGCGCGCGAGTCGCCGCCGGAGACGCGCCTGACGGAAAGGTTGGCGTAGCGGAAGGTCGTGTAAGAGAGCCCATGGCCGAAGGGGAAGAGCGGCTCGACGCCCGCCTTCTCGTAGCCGCGGTAGCCGACGAAGACACCCTCCCTGTACTCGACGCGGTTCGTGCCGGCCGCCGGGTAGTAACTGCCGTGGGTCGGGTTATCCTCCCAACGCCGCTCGAACGTGGCCGGGAGTCGCCCCGAAGGGTTCACGTCGCCGAAAAGGATTTCGGCCAGAGCCGTCCCGCCCTCCTGCCCCGGGTACCACGACTGGATTAAGGCGGGCACGCCGTCGAGCCACTCGCTCATGTCCACGCCGCCGCCCGACGTCAGCACGACCACGGTGTTCTTGTTGGCGGCGGCCACTTCTCGAATCAGCTCGTCCTGACCAGCCGGGAGCCGGAACGTG